>PLTL01000156.1 GCA_003164475.1 Candidatus Dormiibacterota bacterium
TGGTGTGGCAGAAGCCCCAGTCGCCCGCCAGCACCTTGCGGAGGCGAGGGAGGCTGACCGTCTCGGCATTCGAGTCGTCCTCGCTCACGCCGTGGTCGGCGAGCAGGCAGAGCGCGTCGCCCAGATCCTTGCGGTTGATCTCCCAGACCTGCAGCTTGCTGAGCAGCAGGTCTGCGAGGCTGATGGTCGGAGCGGAACCGTCGAAGCGGCCGCGGAGATCGAGCTTGTGGGACATGGCCAGCTCGTCGATGACGACGTCGATGGACCAGCGGCTGTCCGGGGCCTGGTAGTAGAGGCGGGTGTCGCCGTGGAGACCGTTGAAGAACGGGTCACCCAGGTAGCCTTCTGAGGTGAGGAACGCCTTGAACACCGAGCTGGCGCCCTTGGCGATGGCGAAGTCCATGTCCTGGTACGAGCGGGCGAAGGGGCCGGTGCGCACGCTGGGGCAGCGCAGCCAGACGGCCAGGCCTCCCAACAGCCGGGCGTGGAGGCCCGACTCGAGGACTGAGGTCGTGAGGCGCGCCGCCTCGTCACGGATGTCGGGAAGGATGTTGTTGGCGTTCTCTGACATATGCGGTGCTGGGGCCTGAACGCGGGATGGGCCAGGGCGGCCGGTGTCTGGCCGGCCGCTCTGACCCGGAGTGGGACCGCCGGATTACTCAGGCGGCAGTTCCTTGTACACGAAGCCGACGTTGATGCCCTGACGGGCACGAATGAACTTCGGCACATAGTAGAGCAGGCCACCGCCCACGATAAGGCCGGCGAACCAGGCCGGGATCCACCACCAGTCGGCAGGGTTCCCGTTCATCACCAGCGCCGGGTAGTGGGTCGAGACGATCGCCAGCGCCACGAACACGATGATCGAGAGCGGGGCGACAATGAACAGGACCGGGATGCCCAGGAACTTCACGTTGGCGGGTGAGGCCTTGTAGAGCTCGGGCCGGCGGAACGGCAGCGCGATCGCCGCCGCGGCGACGATCACCACCGCCAGGCAGCCGGCCAGGACGATCAGTCCGAGCACGAGCTGGAAGACGTTCGAGTACACGCTCCAGATGGTCAGGGCCGCGATGATCGCGTTGGCGACCAGGATGGCGTTGATCGGGGAGTGGGTGCGCTCGTTGACCTTGGCCAGCCCCTCCGGCATCAGCCGGTCGAAGGACCAGGCGAAGAACGACCGGATGGGCATGAAGGTGTTGGCGATCATCGACGGCAGGCTCCAGAAGAGGAAGCAGCCCAGGATGATCACCGTCAGGATCGGGGTCTTGAAGGCCAGCGCCGCCAGGAAGGAGTAGAAGGGCCCGGAGGGGATCGCGTAGTTGTGCGGGGCGGCGTTGAGCGCGTACACGAAGTTGTAGCCGGCGGTGTGGAACAGGACGAAGGCCCCGAGGATGAGGAGCACGACGTCGAAGATCAACGCGCCGAACATGACCGTCAGCTGACGGCGGCGGTTGGAGGCGCTCTTCAGCTCCCCGGACATGTAGACCGACCAGAAGTTCCACATCATGAAACCTTCGATCGAGAAGAGGGTGGGCAGGGTGGCGTTCATGTTGCCCAGGTTGGGAGCCGCGTGCTGTGCACCCGCGGCCGCGATCACCTGCTGGACGGTCCCGCCGCCAAAGCTCTTGTTCAGGGCATTGAAGTTGGAGAAGAAGGTGTGCTGACTGACCAGGGCCAGGCAGATGAAGGCCACCACCATCCCGATCATGCCGATCAGGAAAGCCCCGTTCTGCCAGCGGAAGGTCGCCTTCGTCCCCCGGATGAGGATCACGGTCACCAGCGCGACCATGAAGAGTGAGGCGCCGAGGATCCAGCTGGTGTTGGTCTCGAAGGACGATCCCCAGCTGATCAGGGTGCTGTTGGTGCTCAGGCTCCCGAACGCCACCAGGGCCGGACCGAGGGCAAATACCGCGAAGAACTTCGCGAAGTAGGCGGCGCCCAGCAGGCCGCCCATGATCATGCAGAGGTTGGAGATCAGCGCCAGGGGTGGGCTCAGGACGCGGCTCACCCAGACGTAGTCACCTCCGACCCTGGGCATGCTCGCCCCGAGCAGGGCGAACATGATCAACACCGGGATGTTGATCACCAGGGTGATGAGCAGCACGCCGATCGGATCGGCCCCCTGGAAGGCGACCAGGGTAAAGAAGATCGACCAGGCCAGGGTGGAGCCGATGGGTGCCGAGATGACCGCGTTGAAGATGGTCGCGTCGAGCGCTGAGGCCGAGCGCACCAACCCCGTGCTATTGCGCACGAACAGCCGGCTCGCGGGCCGACCCTCTGTCGCCATGGCATCCCTCCATCTACCGAGCTGCAACTCGCCCCGCTTGACACCTGCACTGGGACGGGTTAGAGTCGAACACAATCGAACAGGAATGTCAAGGCTTGGCACAGCACAGGACATTCTGACGGCCAAGAACGGACAGATCAGGAGGCAGGGGTGTTAGCGGTCGAGCGGCGCCTCAAGGTGCTGGAGCGGGCGGCGGCGGACCAGGCGGTGGAGGTCAGCGGCCTCGCCCGCGAGTTCCAAGTCTCCGAGATGACCATCCGCCGGGATCTCCGCCGCCTGGAGCGGGACGGCTTTGTGCGCCGTACCTATGGCGGCGCGACCACCCGCGTGGTCCGCGCGGTCGGGGCCTTCGAGGTCGGCCAAAACGCCCGCATGCTCCACCACGCCCAGGAGAAGGTGCAGATCGCGCGCCGCGCCGCCCAGCTGACCGCCGGCGTCCGGGTGATGTTCGTGGGGGTCGGCTCGACCGTCGAGCAGTTCGCCCGGGCCATCGCCCCCGGCGAGGACCTGGTGGTGGTGACCCCCTCCCTGGCGGTGGCCAGCATGCTGGGCACGCGCCGGATCCGGGTGATCATCGCCGGGGGCCTGGTCCGCCAGGACGAGCTCAGTTGCGTCGGTGCTTCGGCGGTCGAGGGCGTGCAGCGGTACAACACGGACATCGCGGTGATCGGGGCCGCGGGGGTCACCGCCCATCGCGGCATCACCGACCTGGACGACGGCGAGGCCGAGGTCATCCGGGCCGCCCTGGAGCACACCGAACGGATCATGGTCGTCGCCGACGGCTCCAAGTTCGGTGACGTGGCGATGAGTACGGTCGCGCCCATCGAGCGCGTCTCGGTGATCGTGACCGACCCCAGCGCCGACACCGCCGAGGTCGAGCGGATCGAGCGCGGCGGGGTGGAGGTGGTCATGGTGCCAGCTGACGCGCCGGCTCACCGCGCCCCGGCCGACGGCGGGGCGGAGGACGGCGCCACAGCGCCGGGGGTGGTATGAGCCCGCTGCTCCGCCAGCTCTTCGGAATCGGCAAGCCGATCATCGCGATGGTCCACCTCGCCGCCCTGCCCGGCCGACCCGGCCATGCTCGGGAGGCCGGGATGCGCCCCATCGTCGATGCCGTCGCACGCGATGTGGAGACGCTCCAAGCCGCAGGGGTCGACGGGCTGCTCTTCTGCAACGAGGCCGATCTCCCCTACCAGCTCCGGGTCGGCCCCGAAGCCGCCGCGGCGATGGCAGCCGTGATCGGCGAGGTGAGGAGCGCGATCCGGCGGCCCTTCGGCGTCGACCTCGTGTGGGATCCGATCGCCAGCCTGGCCGTCGCCCGGGCCACCGGCGCGTGCTTCGTCCGCGAGGTCTTCACCGGCGTGTACGAGAGCGACCTCGGGGTCATGCAGCCGGACTACGGCGCCATCGCCGACTACCGGGCGAACATCGGCGCGGGATCGGTGGCGCTCTTCACCAACATCACCCCGGAGTTCGCCAGCCCCCTGGGTCACCGCACCATCCCCGAGCGGGCCCGCAGCGCCGTCTACCTCGGCGTCGACGCGCTGCTGATCAGCGGCCCGCTCACCGGGATGGCCACCGACATCGACCAGCTCCGCGCCGCCAAGGCCGCGGTGCCGCAGACCCCCGTGCTCGCCAACACCGGCGTGACCGCGGACACGGTGAAGCCGATCCTCGGCGTCGCCGACGGCGCCATCGTCGGCACCCATCTCAAGCGTGACGGCGTCACCTGGAACGAGGTGGACCGGGCTCGGGCGGACCGCTTCATGGAGGCGGTGGGCAGCGCCCGGGAGCCCGCCGGGATCCGCTAATGACCAAGAAGACCCTCATCTACTTCGTCAGTGACCTGCACGGGTCGAGCCTCTGCTTCCGCAAGTTCATCAATGCAACGCGGGTGTACGAGCCGACCGTGCTGGTGCTGGGCGGCGACCTGGCGGGCAAGGCGATCCAGTCCATCGTGCGTGGCCCGGGCGGCATCTGGGAGTGCAACTTCGTCGGCACCCCGTACAAGGTGCACGACGGGCCGGAGCTCGAGGAACTGGAGCGGCTGGTCGCCGACCACGGCTACTACCCCTACCGCGCCGAGCCCGGTGAGCTGGAGGCCATGGAAGCCGACGGGACGCTGGATGCGCTCTTCCTGCGCCTCATGCGCGAGCGCCTGACCGGCTGGCTCGACCTCGCCGACCAGAGGCTGCGCCCCCTGGAGATCCCCCTCTACCTGATGCTCGGCAACGACGACCCGGTGGAGCTCGGCGAGCTGGTCGACCGCGCCCCCTGGGGCGTCCACGCCGAGGGCAAGGTGGTCTGGATCGATGACCAGCACGAGATGATCAGCTGGGGATACGCGAACACCACCCCGTGGCACACCTTCCGCGAGCAGGACGAGCAGCAGCTCGCCGCCGTCTACAAGTCGATGGCCGACCAGCTCCAGAACCCGGAGCGGGCCGTCTTCAACCTCCATGCGCCCCCTTTCGGGACCCAGCTCGACGAGGCGCCGGAGCTGGACGCCAACCTCCAGGTCCAGGCGAGCCTGGGCCAGGTGCGCATGGCCGCGGTGGGGAGCACCGCGGTGCGCGAGATCGAGTTGGAGCGCAAGCCGCTGCTCGGCCTCCACGGCCACATCCACGAGGCGTCCGGCATCCGCCGTCTCGGGGAGCGCAAGACCGTGGTCCTCAACCCCGGCAGCGACTACACCACCGGCGCGCTCCTGGGGGCCTTGATCACCCTCGACCGCGACAAGGCGAGCGCGCAGCTGGTCCGCGGATAGCGGAGGCGGAGTGATGAGTGTGCCCCCACTGCCGGAGAGCGGGGCGGACGCGACGGGCCGGGATGTCTTGGTCGCCATCGACGTCGGGACCTCCGGCGCGCGCGCCTCCGCCTTCGCCGTCTCCGGCGCACCGCTCGGCGAGGTGCGCCGCCCCTACCCGACCTCACTGCCCGAGGAGGGGTGGGCGGAGCAGGACGCGCGCCGCTGGCAGATCGCTTCGGTCTCGGCGCTGGCCGGGCTGGCGCGCGAACTGGGTCCCGGCTGCCGCATTCACGGCATCGGCATCACCGGCCAGTGCCCGAGCGTCGTCCCCGTGGACGGCCGGTCCCTCCCCCTGCGTCCCGGGATCATCTACAGGGACAACCGGGCGACTGCGGAGGCGGCGTGGCTGTCCGAGCGCTTCGGAGCTCGGCGGCTCCACGCCCTCACCGGCCACGTGCCCGCGGCCTTTCACGTCGCCGCCAAGATCCTCTGGATTCGCACCCACGAGCCCAGCGTCTTCGCGGCGACCCGGCGCTTCATGCAGCCGACGGACTACGTCGTCCTCGCCCTCACCGGTGAGACCGCCACCGACTGGACGATGGGGGCGGCGACTGCGCTTCTGGATCTGCGAGAACGACGCTGGGCTGCCGATCTGCTTGCCGACCTCGACCTCGACCCCGGGCTGCTGCCGCCGCTGCATCCGTCGTGGAGCGTGATCGGCGGGCTGCGCCCCTCCCTCGCGCGCCGGTTGGCGCTCTCACCGGACATCCCCGTCGTCTCCGGAGCGGGCGACAGCATTGCCTGTGCCATCGGGGCTGGGGTCACGACAGCCGGGCCGGTGAGCGAGATGGCCGGCAGCTCGACCTGCCTCAACTCGGTGGTCGCCGAACCGCTCGCGGATCTGGACGTCACCCATTACCCGAGCGCGGTCGACCAACGCGGCTACGTCACCGAGGTCGGGATCAACACCACCGGGGAGGCCCTCGACTGGGTCGCCCAGCTCGCCTACAGCGGGCCGGGCCGGCGCCCACGGCCCGACGACTACACCCGGATCGACCGCGACGTCGCGTCGGTGCCGCCGGGCGCAGACGGCCTCCTCTTCGCGCCCGTTCTGGGCGATGGCGAGCGAGATGACCCTGCCCTCCGCGGGGCGGTGACAGGGCTCTCGCTCCGTCACGACCACCGCGCCTGGGCTCGGGCTGTCCTGGAGGGGGTTGCCTTCGGGATACGGGCACGCCTCGAGACGCTGGGGCGCGCATCGGCGCCGCTCACGGAGCTGCGCGTGTCGGGAGGCGGCGCCGGCCTCGGTACCTGGAACCAGATCAAGGCGGACGTTCTCGGGGTGCCGGTCATCCGGGTCGCGGGCGATGCCACCGCCGCCGGCGCGGCCATGCTGGCCGGGCTCGGCACCGGCGTTTACCGGAACGCAGGCGAGGCGACCTCGGCCGGCTACCGGCCCGGCCTTCGAGTGGAACCGAGTGCGCAGAACCGTGAGCGGTACGACGAGATCTACGCTCGCTACCGAGCCCTGATCGGCTCCCCGGTGGTGCGCATGGATTATCCGGAGGGGCGCTGACATGCGCGCCCGCCTTGGCATCAACACCTGCTTCGCCCTCAAGCGCTGGCCCCGTCCCGACGATTGGGCGGCGGTGGTGCGCGACGATCTCGGTCTGGAGATCGTTGAGCTCTCCCTCGACCTCGTCGAGGGCCTCGATGCCCCGGTGGAGCGCCACCGGTCGGCCGAGCTGACCCGGGCCGCGCTCAGCAGGCACGGCCTGCGCGCCGAGACGACCTTCACCGGGCTGGCCGCGTACGGTCTCAACCTGCTCATGCATCCCGACGCCGAGCGGCGCAGCGCCGCGCTGCGCTGGTACCGGACCGTGGTCGACGTCACCGCCCAGCTCGGGGCCTTGGCCTGCGGCGGTCATGTGGGCACGATGAGCGTCCCCGACTGGTCGGACCCCACCCAGCGGTCGGAGCGCTGGTCCGACCTCCGGCGGGACCTCATCGAGCTCGCCGGCTACGCCTGCGACGCTGGGCTCACCCACCTGCTCATCGAGAACCTGGTCTCGGTCCGGGAGCCGTCCACGATGAGCGCAGTGGAGGAGCTCCTCAGCGCGGGGGACGGTGCCCATGTGCCGGTCCGGCTCTGTCTTGACGTCGGGCACCAGTGCGTGCCGGGGACGGAGGGTGCTGAGCGAGACCCCTATGCCTGGCTCCGGCACTTCGGCAGCCGCCTCGCCGAGGTGCAGCTCCAGCAGTCCGACGCCCTGGGCGACCATCACTGGCCCTTCACCCCGGAGCGCAATGCAGCCGGACGCATCGAACCCGGCCGCGTGCTCGACACCCTGGCGGCCTCAGGCGCCGAGGACGTGCTCCTGATCCTCGAGATCATCCCCGGGTGGGAAGAGGACGACGGGCAGGTGATCGAGGGGCTGCTCTCATCCGTCGAGCTGTGGAAGGGTGCCCTGCACGAGCGAGGACTCCGATGATCGAGGGCTCCGTCAACGCCGCTTCCGTGCACATCCACTACCGGATCAACGGGAAGGGTCCGGAGACACTCGTCCTGGTCAATGGGGTGGGCGACGACCTGGAGGCGTGGGCCAACCAGCTTGACGACTTCGTGAGCGCCGGACTGCGGGTCATCACCTTCGACAATCGAGGCGTGGGGCTCTCCAGCCAGCCACCCGGTCCGTACAGCAGCGCCGAGATGGCCGCCGACCTCCACCTCCTCGCCACCGAGCTGGAACTGTCGCAGTTCCACCTCGCCGGGGTCTCGATGGGCGGGGGGATCGCCCAGGAGTATGCCATCGCCCACGGCAACCGCCTTCGCTCCCTAGTGCTCGCCAACACCTACGCGGCGCCGGACCCGTTCACACGCGCAGCGTTCGAGAGCTGGGCCATCGTCGCCGAAGCGGCCGGAATGGCCGTCATGGTGCGCCAGCAGGCGCCCTGGATCTACAGCCCCACCTTCTATGAGCAGCACCCGGGGAGGATCGCGGAGCTGATCGGAGAGGCCCAGAAGAGCACCCAGCCCGCGGCGGCGTTCGCGGCCCAAACCGCGGCGCTCATCGACCACGATGCCCGCGTCAGAGTGCCGGCGATAACGACCCCGACGCTCGTGATCGCCGCGCACGACGACGTTATCATCAGCGAGGCTCTTTCCCGGCGCCTGTACGAGGCGCTTCCCGAAGCGACCTGGAGCGTCGTTCCAGGTGGCCACGCCGCGTTCTGGGAGGACCCGGCGCCGTGGAACCGTGCCGTTATCGACTTCGTGAGGGCGCACGGCGCACTCTGATTCATGAGGAGCCAGTCATGACCATGTCGGTGGAACAGAGGTTCGGAACGTCCAAGCCGGTGATCGCCATGCTGCACTTCCCGGGTCTGCCCGGCCGGCCGCGCCACGACCGGAAGGCAGGGCGCCAGCGCCTCGTCGACGTGATCGGACGCGACCTCGAGGTGCTGCAGGACGCCGGCGTCGACGCCGTGCTCTTTTGCAACGAAGCTGACATCCCGTATCAACTCGTGGTCGGTCCGGAGATCCCGGCGGCGATGGCCGCCGTGATCGGCGAGCTGCGCCTGTCCATCCGCGTCCCCTACGGGGTCAACATCCTCTGGGACGCCAAGGCCAGCCTGGCGCTGGCTCGCGCCACCGGCGCCACATTCGTCCGCGAGGTCTTCACCGGCGTCTACGAGAGCGACATGGGCCTCATGGCGCCGGCGCTCGGCGACCTCGCCGCCTATCGCGACCAGATCGGCGCGTCGGACGTCGCCATCTTCGACAACATCACCCCGGAGTTCAGCAGCTCGATCGGATCCCGGAGCGTGGCGGAGCGTGCCAAGAGCGCCAGTTTCCTGGGCGTCGACGCCATCCTCATCAGCGGCCCCGAGGCAGGGGTTCCCTTCGCCATGAGCGATCTTCGGTCGGCAAAGGAGGCGGTCCCGCAGACGCCGGTGTTCGCCAACACCGGAGTCCAGGCCGAGCAGCTGCCCGAGATCCTGGGCATCGCCGATGGCGTAATCGTGGGCACTAGCCTGAAGGTGGATGGCATCACCTGGAACCCCGTCGATCCCGCTCGGGCTCGCGAGATGATGGAGACGGCTCAGAAGATCCGCGCCTCGTCCCCCGTCACCGCTTGAGAGGACCCACCATCCAGGCGGTCGTCCTCGACATGGACGGGCTGCTCATCGACACCGAGCCGGTGTGGCGGGTGGCCGAGGTCGCCGTGTTCGGCGAGCTCGGCGTCGAGCTGACCGAGGAGGAGCTCCTGCGATCGATCGGCCGGACCATCGAGGCGGTGGTGCCGGGCTGGCGGCGCCGGGAGCCGGCCCCAATGAATGGAGCGCGCCGGCTGACCGACGCCGTGGTCGAGGAGCGGATCATCGAGCGCGTGGCGGCGGAGGTGACCGCCACCGGGGTGCCCATGCCGGGGGTGACCACCACCATCGCCCTGCTCCGGTGCCTGGGGCTCCCGGTCGCCATCGCCTCTGGGTCACCGCGGCGGATGATCGAGGTGGTGACGGAGAGATTGGGCCTGGGGTGGATCGAGGTGCGCTGCTCTGCCATGGAAGAGCCCCGGAGCAAGCCCGCCCCCGACGTCTATCTCACCGCGGCCCGGTGCCTGGGGGTGAGGCCGGATCGCTGCCTGGCGATCGAGGACTCGCCCAGCGGGGTGCGGGCGGCGAAGGCGGCGGGGATGCGCTGCATCGCCGTGCCAGACCCGCTGCTCGCGGGAGACCCGGCGTACGCGGAGGCCGACGTGGTGCTGAACGCGCTGACCGAGCTTGATGAGGGGGTGCTTCGATCCGTGGGGTGGGGGCGCGTTCCGGAGGCGGGGTGAGGGTGACCGGGCACCGTGCCTTGCGCGAGGCTAGCCGAGGTCGGCGAGCAGGCCGCTGCGCGGGGCGAGCAGGGTCCACCCCCGCAGCGATTCGCCCACCCGCGCGCGGTCGGTTGCGATCACCACCCGCCCGCCGATCCCCCACACCTCCACCTGGCCGTCCGTGAGGTTGACGGCAAGCGCGTTCGCCGTCCCGCGCCGCCAGGCCAGTACGCCCGCCGGTGACACCAGCCAGGTCATCTCGCCACGGCGTAGCTCGTCGCGGCCCGCCCGCGCCGCGAGCAGGTCGTGGCATCGCCGCCGCCTCCCGAAGAGTGTGGGCATCACCTCCTCTGTCCCGCCCTATGATGGCAGTGCGGTCTGCGCGTCTTCGATTGAGCGGCGACCAGGTTTACCCAGCGTCAACGAGGGTGAGGAGCATGATGGTCGGATCGCGCGCGGTAAGACTATGAGGTGTTCCTGGCTCCATGTGAAGCCAGAAACCGGGTTCCGCGTTTAGCTCCGCGCCATCCGCGATGAACTCAAGTCGACCTTTCATGACCTGGACGATCGCCGTGCGAGATGCCTGATGCTCGGTCAGTCCTTCTCCTGCGGCGAATCCAAAGACCGTAACCTCTTTCTGGCTGTCGCGGAAGATCACGCGCGAAACAACGGCACCGGCCTGAATATCGACCGCGGAAGCGACGTCCGAAAGTACGAAGTGTGCCATTGGGATCTCCCTTGCTGTGCTCCCCACCGATTCCATACCAGTATTCTTGTCGGAAGGGAATGTCGTTGACCCGTCCGGTCGAAGACGGAGGTCGTCCAACGTCTCGTGTAGGTCGCCTGGGCCTACTCCGCCGCCTATCTTGCCGGAGTTCTTCGCCGACCTACTCCTCGCCCCGCGGTCACGCCTCGTCACCGGCAATGGCGTTCAGCGGAGTTCCGGATAGGAAACTCCGGATGTTGAGTGCCGTGACGTCCAGGATGCGGTCGATCGCTTCGCGGCTGTACCAGGCCATGTGCGGGGTGAGGATCACATTCTCATGCCGGGCCAGGGCGTGCCCGGTGAGCAGCTGCCGCATCCGTTCCTCCGTCTCGGGAATGTGGAACATCTGCCTTTCTTCCATGAGCAGCTCCTCGCCCTCGATGACGTCCAGACCGGCACCTCCCAGCCGGCCGCTCTCGAGCGCCTCCAGGAGCGCAGCCGTGTCCACCAGGGCGCCCCGCGCGGTGTTGATGAGCAGCGCTCCGGGCTTCATCATCATCAGGCGGTCACGGTCGATGAGGTGATGCGTCTCCGGCCGGTAGGGGACGTGCAGGGTGATGACGTCGGAGCTGGTCAGCAGCTCGTCGAGCGAGACGTAGCGGAACCCCAGCACCTCGGCGAGCAGAGGGTGGGGGTGGGCGTCATAGGCGAGCACTTCCATGCCGAAAGCACGGCCGATGCGGATGACATGGAGGCCGATGTTGCCGGCACCGACTACCCCCAAGGTCTTAGAGCGCAGGTCGGAACCCATCAGGCCGCCCAGCGAGAAATCTCCGTGCGAGATCCGCCGGGTCACGACACCCAGGCGCCTGGAGAGGGCGAGGATGAGGCTGAAGGCGTGCTCGGCGACGGTATTCTCACCGTAGGTGGGGACGTTCGAGACGGTGATGCCCCGCTCCTGGCAGGCACCGAGGTCGATGTGGTCGTACCCGGTCGAGCGTGTGGCGATCAGTCGTACGTTGGCCATGCTCTCGATGAGGGTGCGGCTCACCTGCGAGCGGATGAAGACCGACACCACGGTCGCCTCGCCCACCTGGTCAACGGTCTCGTCGGAGAGCACCTGCTCGACGAATCGGCACTCCACGCCTGGGAGGGCGGCACGTAGCCGGCCCTCCTGGCCGGCCTCGGCTTCGAAGACGACCACAGGAGCCTTCTCGTTCATGACTGCGAGCCAAGACCTCCCATAGCTGCGGACGTTGCACTCACCGTGGTTGGGCCGGTGGAGACACAGCCGCCTTCTCGTGCTGGAAACAGCCCTTGAGAAGGTCGGTATTGTGAGGCATCGAGGATGAGACGTCGGACCCCACTTGTTACGGTCCGGTACTCGACTCGTATCTCACGCGTCTCGTCACTGATCTCCTTGACGGGTGCTTCCCGCCAGATACCCGCCACGTAGCATTGCACTGTCCGCGGCGATGCGAGACGGTGCCAGCCGTGACCGTGCAGTTGTGCACTCACTCTATCCTGCTCATTGAAACTCATTAATGGCGTCACCTCCATGACGCGCCAGTCGGATCCTTATGGGCTGGATTTGCCCATAGCTCGGACAGGGCTGCGCGCGTTACCAGCCGGCGACCGGCCGCCATGTTCGCGGGCCGGCCAGAAAGCCGTGATGATGGCCCCGTGCCGGCTTTGCCGGACCGCACCTGGTACCGCCGAGCTCATCGCGATGTCAGCTGGCGAGGCGGCTGACACATAGGGTGGGTGTCACCAGCGGCTCGAGGGTCGCGCCGTCAGCGGGGAGCCCCAGCTCCTCCAGCGCCCCTTTGATGAGTCCGAGATGTGCCGAGCAGATCACCGACCGGTGCTCGATGGCGAGGTCCAGGAAGGGGCAGCGGTGGAGCAGGATGCGACGGCCCTCACGCCCGCCCGCCGGCTCCGGTTCGAAGCCCAGCTGGTTGAGGAGCTCAACGACTCGGCTCTCCGCCTCCCGACGGCCCAGGCGCTCCAGTGGTCGCGGCCGCTCAACGAGGGAGCGCCCCCAGGCTCGCCCAGTGGCCTCGGCCGCGCTGGCCGGACGGTGCACCGAGCTCTCGACCATAGAGGCGAGGATTCCGGCGAGCAGATGGTAGCCATCGCCGCCGCCCGCCTCCGTCTGGCCGCTCTTCCGGTAGATGACCCGGGGGCGGCCACGCACGGTTCGCGGCTCGGCCTCCCGGACGACGAGCCCCGCCTCGACCAGCATCTCGAGGTGCTGGCGGGCCGTGGACTGGTGGAGGCCCACCTCGTCACCGGCGTCGGCGGCGCTGAGCCCGGCCGGCTGGGCCCGGATCACCTCGAGGAGGCGAAGCCGGCTCACCTCGGCAAGAGCCTGGTGAGCCCGGGCGAGGTCGTCCGGACGGGCTGCGTACCTCACGCGCCGATTATAGCGTAGAGTCTCGATTAGAAATGACTATAGCCACGGAAAAGGAGAGCACCATGGCTGCCGACGGCGCCACTGCAAGCCCGATCGATGCGATCGCCGCGCACCACGCTGAGATGGAGGTGGAGCTGCGCCGCCGCGTCAACGACCTGGTCGCCATCGTCTCTCGTGGCGACCCCTCCGACCCCGCCGCGGTGGCGGTCCTCGACTACCTCCAAACCACCATCCTGCCCCACGCCGCCTCCGAAGAGGCGACGCTGTACGCGGCGGCCGCGCGGTTTGAGCCCCGGCTGATTGAGAGCTTGGTGGCCGAGCATCGGGCCTTGGGCGATCTGATCTCGGAGTTGGCGGAGGTGAGCGAGCCCGTGAGCAGCGTGGCAACGGCGGGCGCCATCGCCGCGCTCTTCGCCATCCATGTGGCCAAGGAGAACGACTTCGTCCTCCCCGCCCTCATCGAGGGGGCGCCGGGTGAGGTCCCCGGAGTCCTGGCTTCGATGCACGCGGAGTTCGAGCGCCAGGTCGGGCCGGGTGGCGCCACCCTCGACGTCCGGGGGATCCCCCATGGCGTTCGCCACGCCCAGATCTTCAACCGGCTGGAGGCGCTCGCCTCCGGTGAGGCGCTGATCATTGTCAGCGACCACGACCCGGTGCGGCTCCGCGGCCAGCTCCTAGCCGAGCATCCTGGCCAGTTCGAATGGGAGGCGCTGGAGCACGGGCCCGAGGTCTGGCGAGTGCGGATCGGCCGCTCGGCGGCCGTCTCGGTGTCGCCTTCGCCGTGAAGCTGCGGGCGCCGCGGCTCATCCCGGCGGCTCGCCAGGCTTCATGAGCTCGGCGAGCCGGCTGAGGCCATCCATCACGCCGTGAGGTGAGGAGGGGGTGACGACCTGAACGGCGACGTGGTCGGCGCCGGCTTCGAGGTGACGGTGGACCATCGTGGTGAGCGTGTCGCCGTCTCCCCAGCCGATCAGCGAGTCGAAGAGGGGGTCACTGCCGGCGCCGCGCACGTCTGCCTCGGAGTAGCCGAGGCGGCGCAAGTTGCTGCGGTAGTTGTCCAACGCCAGGTAGGCGGAGACGTACGCGTCGGCATCCCGGCGTGCCATCCCCCGGCTCTCGGCCAGGACGACCGCCTGCTCGACCGCGAGGACCGGATGCGGTCCCAGGGTGGCGCGAGCCTGGTGTGTGTGCCGCTCAGAGACGAAGTAGGTGAAGACCCCGTCGGCCTGGCTCGCGGCAAGCTCCAGCATGCGCGGTCCTAGCGCCGCGATCAGCACCGCGGGACCGTCTTCCGGCGGTGGCCCGTCGTAGCGGCTCGCCCGCATCGCCGTCAGGTAGGAGGCCATGGCGGCGCGCGGCCGGCGGTAGTCATGGCCTCGGGCGTTGACCAGGGGCGGGTGGCTTACCCCCACCCCAAGCACGAAGCGGCCGGGCCACGCCTCGCTGAGCGTCCGGGCCGCGTTCATGGTGGCCACCGCGTCGCGGGCCCAGATGCTGGCGATGCCGGTTGCGACCACCAGGCGTTCCGTCGCGGCCAGCAGGATCGCGGCCAGGGTGAGTGGCTCGCGGCCGAACGCCTCGCCAACCCAGACGGTGCGATAGCCCATCGCCTCGATCTTCGCCGCGTCGCGCCGCAGCGCGGCCGCCGGCTCCAGCGAGAGGCGACCGAGGAAGACGCCGTACCGGCCCACCCGGCTGCGGAGATCGGTCATGCCGGTGGATCCGGCGGGCTCTCCATCGAACCTCGCTCTCCGGGCATGGGCTGGGAGGCGAGCTCAGTGCGCACCTGACGGGCTGCCTCGACCATGGCCCGCAGCGAGGGCTCTACCTCATCGTAGCTGCGCGTCTTGAGGCCGCAGTCGGGGTTGATCCAGAGCTGCGCGAGAGGGAGGGACGCCGCCGCGGCGCGGATGCGCTCGGCGAGCTCCGCTGGGGTCGGAACCCGCGGCGAGTGCACGTCGTAGACGCCGGGGCCGACCTGGCGTTGGTATCCATACCCGGCGAGCTCGCCAGTCACCTCCATGCGCGACCGGGCCGCCTCGAGGGAGATGACGTCGGCGTCGAGGGCGTCGATGGCGGGCAGGATGTCGCCGAAGTCCGCGTAGCACATGTGGGTGTGGACCTGGGTCGCGTCGGCGGCGCCGGCCGTTGCCAGGCGGAAGCACCGCACCGCCCATTCCAGGTAAGCGCCGCGCTCCTCCCCGCGCAGGGGCAGGCCCTCCCGAAACGCCGGCTCGTCCACCTGGATGATGCCGACGCCGGCGGCCTCCAGGTCGCGGACCTCGTCGCGGATGGCCAGCGCGAGCTGGGCACAGGTATCGGCGAGATCCAGGTCGTCGCGGGGATAGGACCAGAGCAGCATCGTCACCGGGCCGGTGAGCATTCCCTTGACCGGCCGTCTGGTGAGCGACTGCGCGAAGGTCGTCCATTCGACGGTGATCGGGGCCGGCCGCGAGATGTCGCCGACGATGATCGGCGGCCGGGCGCACCTGGTCCCGTAGGACTGCACCCAGCCGTGCTCGGTGACAGCGAAGCCGCGCATCCGCTCGGCGAAGTACTCCACCATGTCGCTGCGCTCCGGCTCGCCGTGGACGAGGACATCCAGACCAATGTCCTCCTGCATCTGGACGGCGCGCTGGATCTCGGTGCGGATGCGGCGCCGGTACTCGGCTTCCGTGATGCGGCTGCGATGGAGGTCAGCCCTCGCCGCGCGGATCGCGTGTGTCTGCGGGAATGACCCGATGGTGGTAGTCGGCAGCGGGGGGAGGCGCAGCCGCTCGCGCTGTCTTGCGGCCCGGATCTCGTAGGGCGCGCGCCGCGGTGCTCTCTCGGCGAGGACGCTGGCCAGGTGTCGATGCACCGCGGGGTCGCGGGTCAGCGGAGCCGACCGGCGGGCGTCGAGCAGGCGCCGGCTGTCCTCGAGAGCTGCCGCGATCGCGTCGTCGCCGTGGCTCAGCCCGCGGGCAAGCAGCGCCACCTCATCGACCTTCTGGCGGGCGAAGGCGAGCTGTGATCTGATCTCGGGGTCGAGCGCCGACTCCCGCGAGACGTCGTCGGGGACGTGGAGCAGCGAGCAGGAGGTCGACACCGCGATCTCTCCGGCCAGGCCGGAGAGCGATCGGAGCAGCCGGAGCGACGTGACCAGGTCGTTGACCCAGACACCGCGACCGTCGACGACGCCGGCCACCAGGAGGCGGTCGCCGAGCCCGCCGAGCTGCCGGAGCCGCTCGACCTCGGAACCTCCCCGTGTCAGGTCGAGCCCGACCCCCTCCACCGGTAGGTCGACGATGACGGGTAGCGCCGCGGCGGTGTGGCCGAAGGAGGTGGAGATCAGCAGGCGAGGGCGGCGGCCGATGGGGGCGAGACGCCGATAGGCGGTGCGCAGGGCGGAGAGGTCACTCGGGACGCGATCCTGGGCGAAGGCGCTCTCGTCGAGCTGCACCCATTCGGCGCCCTGGGCAGCGAGCCGCTCGAGGAGGTCGGCGTAGACATCGAGGAGCGGGTCGAGGAGAGTGAGCGGGTCGAATCCCGACTCGGCGATGGGCCGGGCCAGCAGCAGGAAGGTGACCGGGCCGAGCAGAACCGGCTTGGTGACGATCCCCAGTGCATGCGCCTCAGCGAACTCATCGATCGGCTTGGTCGAGGAGAGCTCGAACCTTGTGCTCCGGTCCAGCTCGGGGACGATGTGGTGGTAGTTGGTGTCGAACCACTTGGTCATCTCCATCGCCGGCGCCGTCATCGTTCCCTCGGAGCGGCCGCGGGCCATGGCGAAGTAGGTCTCGAGCTCGACGGGGCCGCCCCGATGGCCGAAGCGAGGTGGGACGGCACCGACCATGGCGATGGTGTCGAGGACGTGGTCGTAGAGCGAGAAGTCGTTGGAGGGGATGAGGTCGATCCCGGCGTCTCGCATCAGCGTCCACCAGCGGGCCCGGATGCGGCGAGCGGTGGAGTGGACCGTGGCGATCGGCTCTTCGCCCGCCCAGTGGCGCTCTAGGGCCTAGGGGCGGCTGGATGGGGAGCAGCGTGTCACTCCTCGTGCACGGGGGCGACCCGCGCGACGTCTGGACCAGCGAACGCTCCGCGCCGCCCGAGTGGCGGCTCTACCTCATCCTCGTTCTGCTGCTCGGCGGCGCGGGCGTCCTTTCACTGTACCTCTCACAGCGTCGGCGGAACCGACGGGAGGAGACAGTCCTCGCGGCGCCGACGTTTCCGCAGCCCCCGGGCCAGCCTCTTAGGGTTCTTCTCGAAGGCGTTGGCGATCGCCGCCAGCTCCGCCGGGCTCAATCCTCCCCGCTACGGCCCCCCTCATCAGTGCCGCTCCTCGCTGACGCCCGGATCCGGTCCCGGGGGACCTTGCGGCTCTCCGGACGCGGAGGTGGCGGGGTGGTCGAGCGCTCGTACATCGCCGTCGACCATCCCGAGCAGCCGCGCCCGCAGCTCGTCAAGGGAGATGGCGCCGGTCACCTCCAGGAGCTTGGCGGTGGCCTGGTAGAGGTGAGCGCGGCTGTCCGTGAGGTCGCGGCCCGTTCGGCGCAGCAGCCCCCACTCCACGAGCTGGGAGACGGTCTCGGCGGAGTCGACGCCCCGAACCTCGTCGATGCGCCGCCGGGTTGCCTGGCGGGCAAAGACCACGATGGAGAGGATCTCGATGTGGCGGTGGGTGAGCCGGGGTATGCGTTCCGCCTCAACAGCACGATCGGCGAGGAGGGTGAGCGTCCGGTGGGGCAGGAGGGCCACGGTCTCGCGGTCCTCGACCACCCGCATCCCCAAAGGGGCAAGGCGATCAGAGAGGTCGGATACGGCGGCGCAGATGCCGGTGATCGACGCCTCGAGGAGGAGGCTCGCTTCGCCGAGGGGGAGGGCGCGGCGGACGGCGAGGAGCGCCCCCAGTCGGGAGACCAGCCCGTCCTCGGGGGTGGGGCGAGGAAGAGGGACGAGATGCTCACCGGAGTCGAGGCCGAGCGCCTCGTGGAG
>PLTL01000206.1 GCA_003164475.1 Candidatus Dormiibacterota bacterium
GCCTGGCGGCGGTGCTCAGCTTCGGGGTGCTGGTGGGGCCCCTGTTCGCCGTCGCGTCCAGGGGCGCCCTGCCCCCACTGATCGGGCCCTAGGTAGGCGCGGCGCCGCCCCTACCCCTAGGCCTGGTCGTCCCCGTACCGGGACAGCAGCTGGTGGACTCGTGCGCTCATCGCCAGCGCCTGGTCCAGGGGTCGCTGCCACATGTTCCGACCGAAGATGAAGCCGGTGGCACCGGCGGCCATGCAGTCGTCGATCCGGCCCAGGAGCTCGTCGTCCTGGAGCTTGCTCCCACCGGCGAAGATCACCATCGAGCGGCCCGCGGAGCGAATCACTCGCGCCAGCATTTCGCGGCGGTCCTCCTCCAGGGAGTCGTAGGGGGCGGGCGAGTTGGCATCAGCGGCCGAGTGCTCCCGGGGGATGTTGAGCTTGATCACGTCGGCACCCATCTCGCTGGCGACCCGGGCGGCGTAGTCGATGGCGTAGAGGCTGTCCTGGCCCCCCTTCTTGGAGATCGAGGTGCCCCGCGGATAGGACCAGCAGATCAGCGGCATGCCGTAGCGGTCGCACTCCTGGCGAACCTCGTTCAGCTGGCGCAGGTCACGATCCTGGGCCGGGGAGCCCACGTAGCAGGTGTAGCCCACCGCCAGCGCTCCCAGCCGCACCGCGTCCTCGACCGAGGAGGTGAGTGGCGAGAAGGCCTCGTCAAAGCCGGGCGGGCTGGTCCGCCCATTGATCTTGAGCACCAACGGCAGCCGTCCCGCCTGCTGGCGCAGGTAGCGCTTGGCCAACCCGATCTGGAGGGCGATCCCGGACCAGTTCCCCTCCAGGGCCAGCTTCACCTCGAAGTTCGGGTCCAGGGCGGGGGGATTGGCGAAGAAGTCGACCGGCCCATGCTCCAGACCCTGGTCTACGGGCAGCAGGAACAGGGTCCCGTTGCCAGGCCCGTGGTCGTAGAGAAGGGAGTGCAGGCGAGCACGCTTGCCCTGGGGCAGGTCGAGGTCATTCAGGTGGACTCGGGTGGGTCGGGTCGAATCGGTGGGTGTAGTGGTACTCATGGGATGAGGTTACAACGTCGCATCGGTCGCTCGTCCCAGCCGGCCCGCTGGAGATAATCCGGGCGATGCCCCAGTTCGGTGAGCCCTCCTGCAGCGTCAGCTTCGAAGCGGTATCCAAGAGCTTCGCCGGCCATGAGGCGGTCTCCGACCTGGACCTCGAGGTGGCGCCCGGGGAACTGTTCGGCCTGATTGGGCCCAACGGGGCCGGCAAGACCACAACCATCAAGCTGGCAGTGGGCCTGCTCCGGCCCTCCCGCGGGCGGATCCGCGTCTGCGGGTACGACGTCCAGCGGGAGGGTAGAGAGTCCCGTCGCCGCCTCGGCTACGTCCCCGACAGCGCCGCGCTCTACGACCGGCTGACCGGCTCCGAGATGCTCCAGCTGGCCGCCGACCTTCACGGGGTCTCCGCCGAGCGGCGCCGGCGCCGGATTCCTGCCCTGCTGGAGACCTTCGACCTGACCGAGGTCGAGGGACAGTTGGTGATGAGCTACTCGCGAGGCATGCGCCAGAAGCTGGCGCTCTGCGCGGCGCTGCTCCACGATCCCCAGGTGCTCTTCCTCGATGAGCCCACCGTGGGGCTGGACCCGATGGGCGCCCGCCAGCTCAAGAAGATGCTCCGCCGACTCTGCGCCAGCGGTCGCACCGTCTTTCTCAGCACCCACGCCCTGGAGATCGCGGCCGCCCTCTGCGACCGAGTCGGGATCTTCAGCCAGGGAAGGCTTGCCGCCTGCGGCACGGTCGCCGAGCTGGAGGCGGAGGGCTTGGACGCTGGCCTGGAGGCTGCCTTCATGGCCGTCACCGGATCCCAGGACGGGGAGAGCTCGGGCCTCCTGACGGCCCTTCGCGGGTGAGGTTGGCCCGGGGGAGCTGGGGGCCAGATCCGGTTCTTCCCAGCGGCCTGGTCCAGCTCCGGGTGCTGCTGACGGCCAACGGGCGGAGCCTCTGGAACGCGCTCTGGAACAGGGGTAGGACCCGCCGCCTCGCGGGTCTGGGGGGCATCGTCCTGGGGGTGGTGCTCTGGGTCTTGGCGACCCAGGTGTTGGGGCACGTCGTGGCCGGCCCGCTGGCGGCTCCCGCCGGCTCGCTCCTCACCACCGTGACCGGGGGGCTGGTGCTGCTCGCCGGATTCACCTTGGTGACCTCGGTCAGCTTCGCGGTGGCCTCCGCCTACTTCGCCAGGGATGTCGAGTGGCTGCTCACCGCGCCGATCTCGTCCCGGGTGGTCCTGGGCCAGCGGCTGGTCTCCCAGCTCATCCTTGGGATCTCGGTCGGAGTGGTGCTGCTGGGCCCCGTCCTGATCGCGGCCGGGGCCCACAGCGGCACCCTCTGGCTGCTTCCGCTGGCGGCTCTGGCCCTGGTCTCCCTGCTCGCCGTCCCGGTGGCTCTGGGGCTGCTCCTGGTGGTGCTGGCGGTTCGGGTGGTGCCAGCCAGCCGGGTGCGCGATGCCATCGCGGCCATCTCCACCCTGGTCGGGTTCTCGCTGGCGGCGCTGGACATAGCAGGCCGGGCGCCGGCCCGCGGGCTGCGCTGGGCGGGGGCGGTGAACGCGCTGGGGACGGGCTGGTTCCACGCCGCCTGGTCCCCCCCCAGCTGGGCGGCCCGAGCGCTGACCTCGGCCTGNNTGCTAGCGGTCCTGGCGGTGGTGGCGACCCTGTGGCTGGCCGGTCCGGTCTACCGTGAGGGCTGGGCCCGGGCCCAGATTGCGCCCCGGAGGCGCCGGCGCCCGGTCCGGAGCTGGCGCCGGACGGCACCGGCCCTGGCGGTCCTGCGCAAGGACTGGCGCAGCCTGCGCCGGGACCCGGTGCAGCTGAGTCAGCTGGTGCTGCCGCTGGCCCTCTTCGCCATCTATCTCCTGGCCCCCCACTCCGCCGACAACTCCGGCGCCCTCTTCCAGAACTTCCCACTCTGGTACGGGCCGCTCACCACCTCCGCCTTCGCGGCCCTGTTCGTGGCCAGTGGGCTGGGGCTGCGCGCGGTGGGAGCCGAGGGCAGACAGTTCTGGTGCCTGCGCTCGGCCCCGCTGGGGCTGCGCGAGATGCTGCTGGGGAAGCTGGCGCTGCCCTTCATCGTGGCGGTGGGAGCGAGCCTCCTGCTGATGTGGTCCGCCGAACTGAGGGAGCGGCTGGCCTTGGGCGAGGTGGCCTTCTCCACCGCGCTGCTGGTGCTCTGCGTCGGGGGCCTGACCGCCCTGGCCACCGGGCTGGGCGCCATCTGGCCCCGTCTGGACTGGGCCGACCCGCGCCGGGCGACCGGGATCTGGCTTTCGGTGGTCTTCCTGGCGGCGGGTTCGGCCTACATCGGCGTCTGCATGGTGGCGCTGACGGTGCCGCTGGTCCTGCCTCGCCTCGGTCCGGTGGGCTCGGCGCTGGGAGCGATGCTCGCCTGCGCGCTCTGCTCCGGGGTGGTGGCGGTGGCCGCGCTGCGGCTGGGCTACCTGCGCCTGCGTCGGCTCGAGCTCTGAGGTCTGGAGGGCTTGCCGACCGGGCCTGGTAACCGTGGCCACCGGCGGGCTCGACCGGCTGGGCGGGGGGACGGGGCTGCCGCTGCTCGGGGAGGGCCCTGCGTTCCAGGATCCGTGATTCCCGCCCGCCCATCTGGAGCCGAGCGACGAGAAACCCGCGCCCCGCATCAGCGCGCACCGAGGATCTAGGTGGTCTACTCTCTACCAGGACGGGCGCCGGCCAGGCTCTTGGGGCGGGGTCGGTGACAGAGGAGGAGGAGCGGTGCGCACCAAGCGGTGGCTTCCAGCTTCCTTGACTCTGCTCCCTTTGCTGCTGGGAGCCTGCAGCCTCGGCTCGCCCTCCACCGTCACTCCCAGACCCTCGCCCACATCCGCGGTTGCCGGGGTACAGACTCCGAGTCCGGTGGTGACCGTCGAGGGGGTGGTCACCGTCACCACGGGAAGCTGCCCGTGCTTGACCTTGCACCTCACCTCCCTCAGCGGGGCCTCGCTGGGTGCGGCGGCGCTGCCATCCGGACTGGCGCCTCCGTTGGCGGCCGGAGCTGGGGGCGGCTACTTCGTCTCCGGCAACCTGATGATGCGGGTCGGCAGCGGAGGCTCGCCCAGCCAGGTGGGGACCGTGGCCGGGGCCTTGAGTCAAAGCGATGCCTCGCCGAGTCAGGAAGCCGAGCTGGGATCTCTGTCGGTCGCCCCGTCCGGGGCCGAGTGGGCCTTCCTGCAGTCCCGTGGCTCGGGCGCGGCCCAGGAGCAAGAGGTCTGGCTGGGCGGGTCGGGGGAGAACCCCAGGCTCCTTGTGAGCACCACGGAGGACTCCTCGGTGCCTTCCAGCGAGTTCCCCGGCGGCTGGAGCTACCAGCTGCTGGGGTGGGCGCGAGGGTACCTGGTGCTGGGCCAGGTTCCCGCGGGGGCGGGCTCCTTCCTGAGCTCCCTGGTGGAGGTTTTCCTGGTCAACCCCGAAACCGGTGCCCTCACTCTGGTGAGCAACTCGGAGAGCTGCCCGGTGAGCGCAGTCGCCCCCAGCGGGGAATACGCCTGTTTCCAGCAGGGGGGAGGGAAGGCCACCGAACTGGTGACCGGCGCGGAGGGGATCAGCTCGCAGAGCTGGGCCCTGCCCAGCGCCCTGGGGTACGGGGCGGCGGTGTTCTCCCCATCGGGAGGGCAGATCCTCTTCTCGCTCTGCCCCGGATGTGGGAACAGTCCCAGCTCAGCCGATCTCCACAGCCAGATGGAGGTTCTCGACACCGCGACCGGCTCGGTCCAGCCCGTCGGATCCACCGGGCTGGTGTCGGATGCCTGGCTGCCCAGCGGCGAGATCGTGGCCACCCATTACACCCAGACTGCCCGCGCCCGCGCCGGCGCCGTCCCTCTCTCCGAGGTGGTGCTGGTCGATGCCTCGACCGGCGCGCTGACTGCACTGACCAGTGACCCGACCTCCGAGTTCGTGGGGATCGCCACGGGCTGACCTGGCCTCACCCGGGGGGCTCCGCTCCTTACACTCGGCCCCCGTGGCTAGGAAGTTGGGCGGGATCGCGTTGGCTGCCGGCGCTGGCTACCTCCTGGGCTCGATCCCCATCGGGGTGATCATGGGTCGGCTCGCCGCCGGGGTGGACGTGCGCAAGTACGGCAGCCGGGTCAGCGGGGCCGCCAACGTGCTGCGCGCCGCCGGGCCAGTGGCTGCGGCCGCCACGCTGGGGCTGGACACCACCAAGGGCTACCTCGCGGTCAAGCTGGCCGAGCAGCTGCGGGCCGGAGAGGAGGGCGCGGTCGCCGCCGCCGTGGGCGCGGCGGTGGGGCACAGCTGGCCGGTCTTCGCCGACTTCAAGGGTGGCCGCTCGGTGGTCACTTGCTGGGGTTCGCTGATGGCCCTCGACGGCCCCGCGGCCGCCAGCGCGGCAATGGCCGGCTCGCTCACCATCGCCACCACCCGGTACGTCTCCGGCGGTGCCCTGACCGGGGCGGCGGCGGCCGCCGCCGCGACCTGGCTGTGCCCCCAGGGCCCGTCTCGGAGGGCGACCTGGTTCACCCTCTTCACCCTGGCCTTCCTGGTGCTCCGGCTCCAGGACAACATCGGACGGTTGCGACGAGGCC
>PLTL01000281.1 GCA_003164475.1 Candidatus Dormiibacterota bacterium
CTCAACGTCCTCGAGGGCACGGTGGTCGGTCAGTGCGTTCCGCACCACCGCCACCAGGAGTTCCTGGGCTTTCTGCGCAAGCTCGAGCGGGAGTTCCCAGCCCCTATCGACCTCCACCTCATCCTCGACAACTACGCGACCCACAAACACCCCGCGGTCAAGACCTGGCTGGCAGCCCACCCGCGGTTCCAGTTGCACTTCACGCCCACCAGCAGCTCGTGGCTGAATTTGGTGGAATGCTGGTTCAGTGCCCTCACCAAGCGCCGCATCCGCCGGGGCTCGTTCGTCAGCGTCCCCAACCTGATCGAGGCCATTCACGAGTACATCGACCTGAACAACTCCGATCCCCGTCCCTTTGTCTGGACCGCGTCCGTTCAGGCCATCCTCGACAAGCTCAACCGTTGTCGAGTCATTTCACAGACGGACCACTAGGTTGCCCCGCCCGGAGGCCATGGTGGGCCTCAGCCGGGCCCATCAGAGGTCCCCGCGGGAATCCTTCGGGACTTGCCCGGCTGCCGACGCGGGAGATCACCCGTTCAGGTGGCGCAGAGTGGTGCCACCCCTCTGCGGAAGACGGCCTGGCGGGCGGCGATCAGACCGCGTGCCGCATCCACACGTTCGGCTCCCAGTACCGTCCCGAGTCTGCACCGCGGTCGATCGCTACCGTGGCGAGCCCGCCCGGGAACCAGTAAGAGCCGCTCTGGAGGTAAGTCATTTGAGTCCACTCCTCCCAGTCGGCGACGGTGCCGGTGATCCGCAGGGAGCGGGGCTCTGTTTTCAGGATGGTCGCGCCGAGCCGTTCGTGGACCCGCATCCAAGGGTCGAATAGCCAACCGTCGGGTCGCCGCCACGCGGCGTAGCGCTCGATCGGTACGAGTGGGTAGCGCTCCTTCCAGCTCGGACGGACCGGAGCGATCAGGGCGGTGAATCCATGCCGGCTGGCGAGATCACCCATTGCTTGAAGGGCGACCGAGCTGAGGCCGCGGCCCTGGAGATTTCGCGGGATCATGATCACCATCGCGCATAGGACATTGGCTCCGGCCTGATCGAAGCCGCGCGCGATTGCTCCATCGATTCCGGCGGGGAGATCCTCGAGGCTCCCGTCCCAGCGCACGGGTAGTGAGCGCACGCGGGCCAGCACCTCGTCGTTGTCGCCGAGGCGATGGAACTGGAACTCGGGGCGCTCCTCGGTCAGGCGGCCCCAGTACGTGTTGAGGACGTCTCCGTGGTTGTTGTACTCGGGAAAGAGGTCGCTGGTCAGCTCCCCCGCCGGCTCGGTCAGGTCGGGCCGCTCGGCCACGGTCACTGTCTTCATGTCTCTCGTGATGATGGCGCGGATCGTGGGTGTCCCGCTCATCCAGCCTGCCGATGCCACCGGCTCCGTTTCCCCGGGTCAGACTGGATGTAGCGGGCGGGCGGTACGAGGGGTCGCCTTCGGGCCTGAAGCCGGCGAGCTCGGCTAGGGCCCCCACGGTAGCGGTCCACCAGCGAATCCTTTCGGACCAGGCCACTGCACACCCCGAGTCCTACCGCTCACCGGCGAGATCGGCAGGGACCGATCCGAGAGGCAATCGCTCTGGACTTGCGCAGCGCCCCGCGTGCTTGTTCGAGAATCTCGACCGAGTGGCCAAGAGCCATCACCAGCGCCAGCGGTGGCTCCGCGGCCGCGGATCACGCCCGGCGAGAGGAATCATGAGCAACTGGTGGGTCCCCCCGACCTGGCGCCACTACCGGGCGGCATGGCTGGGCGCCGATGCGTTGGCCGGCCTGACCCTGGTCGCCGTGGCCCTGCCGTCGCAGATGGCGACCGCCCTCCTGGCCAACCTGCCAGCTGTCGCCGGGCTCTACGCCTTTGTCGCGGGATCGCTCGTCTACGCCCTGGTAGGGACGCACCGTCACCTCTCGGTCGGCGCCGACTCGACAATCGCCCCCGTGCTGGCCACCGCGGTGGCGTCGATCGCCGCGGTCGGCACTATCCGCTACGGCACCGCCATGGCCTTCATGGCACTGCTGGTGGGCGTCCTGCTGGTGGCTATCGGCCTTCTCCGCCTGGGATGGATTTCGGAGTTCCTCTCGACCCCAGTCGTCACCGGCCTCCTGGCCGGGATCGGCGTTGAGATCATCGTCCGCCAGATCCCCACGATTCTCGGCTTCAGCGCTGGCGGCAACGACACCATCGACCGGGTCCGGGACGTCTTCGCCCGCTTGGGGCACACCAACGGCTGGTCGCTGGGCATCGCCGTCGGCGTCCTGCTCGTGATCGCCGTCGCTCAGCGCATCGACCACCGCCTCCCCGGAGCTCTGCTCGGCCTGATCCTGTCGGTTGTAGCCGTCGACGTCCTCGGCCTGGCCTCGCACCAGGGCGTGGCGGTGATCGGGGCCATCCACGGCGGACTGCCCCATGTCAGCCTGCCGTCCATCTCCTGGTCGCAGCTCCGCCAGCTTCCCGGCCCGGTGTTCACCGTGGCCTTCCTCTGCATCGCCCAAACCGCGGCCACGGTCCGTTCGTCGGCCACCGCCCGGCCACGGGACAATGAGTTCAACCGAGACTTGATCAGCGTGGGGGCCGGCAGCGTGGCTGCCGGGCTAATCGGGACCATGGCCGTCGACGCCAGCCCGCCCAACACGGCCATCGTGACCGCCTCGGGCGGCCGCTCCCAGCTCACCAACACCATGGCGGCGCTGGTGGTGCTGGCCGTGCTGTTGGCATTCACGGCCCCCCTGGCTCAGCTGCCCAAGGCGACGCTGGGGGCCACCCTGGTGTTCATCGCCTCCAAGCTCTTCCGGGTCGGTGAGCTGCGGACCATCCTCCGCTTCGACCGCCTTGAGTTCGCGCTGGCCGCGGTCACCCTCCTGGTCGTCGCGGTGGTCGGCATTGAGCAGGGCGTGCTGCTGGCCATGTTCCTTTGCCTGGCCGACCGGACCCGGCGCACCGCCCGCCCACGGGACTCGATCCTGGGCCGTGAGTCGGGCACGGACCACTGGATCCCTCTCGACATCGGCGGCCCCACGGAGCAGGTGCCTGGGGTTCTGGTGTACCTGATCTACGCGCCTCTCTGGTACGGCAACGCCGATTATGTGCGGTCGCGGATCCATCACCTCCTCGACGATGCCGTCACCCCGGTGCAGGCGGTGATCCTGGACGCCAACGCCATCTCCGACATCGACTACACCGCTCTGCAGACCCTGCGCGGCCTGGTCACCGAGCTCGAGATCCGAGGAGTGGCCATTGGAATCGCCCGGGCGTCGCGTCTGGTCCATCACGACCTGAAGCACGGAGCGCTGCTCAGACAGCTCGGCCAAGATCACCTCTTCGACTCGGTCGACGAAGCCGTCACCGCCCTCCGGCGGGACCTCTGAGCGATCAGCCGCCGAGCGCCATCGCCACCCTCGAGCACGCCGTCTCTCTATTGGAGATCGATGCCGCAAGCGCCGACTGCGTCTCGGGATGGGAGCTGGTCGCCGGGCGCCACCTGACCGTGGGGGGCCCCAAGAGCTGGTCCAGGCTCATGGCGGCCCCCACCTTCCGGCCCTTGGGCTGAGGCCGGCGGGGGGCACCACAGTTGGAGTCATGCGACGGCCAGGACCGCAACCACGAACCCCACGTAGCCGGCAATGATGACCCAGCCCGCCCAGCGTCGAAGGCCCCGATCCCTGTAGGCGAGCACCAGAGTCAGCGCCGTCAGCCCGACATACCACCCCGCGATGAGCAGGTCTTGGCCCGATGGCCGTCCCAGCCCGATGACGACGGTGGGGATCAGAAGTCCGGCGGCCACGTTCAATGTGTTGCTGGTGAGTGCCGTGCTCAGTGCTGCCGCTCCTCTTCCCTTGGCCGCCAGATGGACTGCGGCCACTGCCGGGGGCAGGCTGGTCAGGGCAGCCAGGACGAGACCGCCGACCACGACTTCGGCCACGCGGTAGTGCTGTCCCAGGGCTGCCGCCCCTCGCTCCATGGTCACCGTGGCCAGAATCACGATGACCAGCGCCGGGGCCGCCACCAGCGCGTCCCGGGAACTTCCCCGCTGGGGACGAATGGTGACCTCCAGCTCGAGCTCCTCCTCGTCCACCGCCGAAGCGAGCCAGCTCGCCCATCGCGACGGCAGGGGAAGCCTCCGAAGCTCGGTGCGATGCGCGACCAGCAGGGCGATGTAGGGCAGCACCACGACGAGCACCAGCCCGAGGGCCACGGCAGAGCCAACGATGCCCATGACGGTCGCCAGGCACACGATCGCGACCCACAAGGCGACCGTTCCGGTGAGTGCGACCACCTTGCGGTGCAGGCCGATCCGCCCTGCGACCACAGCGGCAAGGCCGAGCAGCACAGCCAGGTTGAAGATGTTGGAGCCGATGACCACACCAGCACCGAGCGCTGCCTGGCGGTGAGCCAGGGCTGCGACGGCGGCGGCGATGTTAGCTGGGTCAGCCGCGAGGGCGGCCAGTAAGCCGAGCAGCGCCTCCGACAGTCCCAACCACTCGCCCACCCGCTCCACCCGGGAAACGAGGATCCAGCTGGTACCGAGGCTGACCACGGCGCCGCCCCCGAAGGCGAGCAGCGACAGTCCTACTCCCATCGGAGCTCGGGGTTGTCACCACCAGCACGCGCGCGCTCCCGACGAACGCGGCGGCCCACTCCCCAGCCGAGGTCGACCCGGATGCCCATGTCGGCTCCATTCCACGAGATGACAATGTGCCGACCAGACTTCCCGGCGCCCCACGCGAGAGCGTACCACTCGCCTCCTGGCCCCAGCCACGGCCCCAACTTGGGCTCCCGGCCGCCGGCGGAAATTGGGCCCACCGGGTGAATGAAGCCAAGCGGGGTCGCACGGGCAACTTCAGGATGGCCGCGGCCGGATTCCTGCCCCAGGTGTCGCGGGAACCCGGCGGCCATGGTCCGCGTGGCCCTCGGGGCTCGACTCCCCGACCCGGCACCGCGACCGGCGTCCCTCCCCCGCCCCCTAGACTTCCACACTCAGATGCCCCGGTTCGCCACCCCGCCTGCCGACTACGCCCGGAGCCAGGCGGCCCTCGAACTGCCCCATCCCCCCCCGGCCGGGGCCGCGCTCCTGGTCGCCGCGCTCCTGGAGAGCCAGCTGCTCAAGGAGCGCGAGCAGCTGGCCGGGGCACTGCTGGAAATGCTCGACGACAGCTTCGGACTGCCTGAGGTCCGGCTGGCACTGGTGGACCGGCCTCAGACGCATTCCACCGATCAGCGCGGCCGCCTGGCCCAGAAGACCTACGGCTACTACCGCTGCCGGATCGCACGCCCGGGAGCGGATCCGGAGCGCTGCGCCATCCGGATCTACCACCGCACCGCCGTCCGCGGGCAGGCGCTGGCCCCCGGGGCCTTCGTCAACACCCTGCTCCACGAGTGGACCCATCACTTCGACTTCAGCGCCCTTCGACTCTCCCGTTCCCCCCACACCGCCGGCTTCTTCGCCCGGCTGCGCTGGCTGGCGGGTGCGGTGGGCGCCTCGCCGAGGATCTCTTCCGCTCCCACGCTCCCCTTGCCGCTTCGAGGGCCGGCCCCGCGCTAGCATCAGCGTGCCAGCCCGAACGCGGAGGAATCGATGAGCCAGCTCCTGCTCAGTCGGCCGCACCACTCGATTGCGGCCGGGATCGCCTCCGGCACCGCCATGCCGCTGCCGGTGGCGTGTGGGGTCGATCCTTTCCTCGGCGGCTTCGCCCCTCCCCCGCCGGCCCGGCCCTCGTCGGCAGCCCGGAGCGGCCACCCAGAAACATGCGCTACGGTGAGGGGCGAGTTGGTCGCCAATGTCGACGGCAGCCGGAGTCTACAAGGTGTTTCCGAATTCCCCATGAGGCCTAGGCGATGGTGGGGGAACTCATCGTCGCCCTCCGACATGGGACCCCGGGCGCAGCTGGGCCCGGGAAGGAGTTGAACTTGCGCTTCGCCACCAGGATGGAACGTCTAGGTACAGAGTCCGCCTTCGAGGTGCTGGCCCACGCCCGCAGCCTGGAGGCCAAGGGAAAGTCGGTGGTCCACCTGGAGATCGGGGAGCCGGACTTCCCCACCCCGGACAACATCATCGAGGCCGCCTACCGGGCCATGAAGTCAGGGTTCACGCACTACACCCCCGCCGCCGGCTTCCCCCAGGTTCGGGAGGCAATCGCCACCGAGATGAAGCGGCGGGGCGGAATCGAGGTCAGCCCGGCTCAGGTGGTGGTGGTGCCGGGCTCGAAGAACATCCTTCATTTCGCGCTGCTGTCCCTGATCGAGGCCGGCGATGAGGTCATCCTCCCCGACCCCGGCTACCCCGTCTACCGCTCCCTAACCGACTTCGTGGGGGCGGTGGCCCGCCCGGTGGCGATCCGCGAGGCCGCGGACTTCCGGATGGACCTGGACGAGGTGGCGGGGTTGATCACCCCCAGAACCCGGATGATCATCATCAACTCCCCGCAGAATCCCACCGGGGGGGTGCTCACCGACGCCGACCTGGACCGGCTCGCGGAGCTGGCCATCGCCCACGACCTCTGGGTGTTCAGTGACGAGATTTACTCCGAGATCTGCTTCAGCGACCTGCCCCGGCCGATCTGGTCCCGCCCGGGGATGGCCGAGCGCACCATCGTCCTGGACGGCCTCTCCAAGACCTTTGCCATGTGCGGCTGGCGGCTGGGCTACGGAGTGATGCCGACGCCGCTGGCGGAGCGGATGGCCACCCTGCTAATCAACACCAGCTCCTGTGCGGCCAGCTTCACCCAGCTGGCGACGATCGAGGCGCTGCAGTCCCCGGAGTCGAGAGTGGCAGTGGACCGGATGGTGGCCGAGTTCCGGCACCGACGCGACACCATCGTGGCTGGCCTCAACGCCATCCCGGGGATCAGCTGCCACCTGCCAGCGGCGGCCTTCTACGCCTTCCCCAATGTCACCCAGACCGGATTCTCCAGCCGTGAGCTGGCCACCCGGCTGCTGGATGAGGCGGGGGTGGCCGGGCTCGCCGGGGAGGCGTTCGGTGACGTCGGCGAGGGGCACATGCGGTTCGCCTACACCGTCTCCGGGGCTGACATCTCCGACGCCCTGACCCGGATCGCGGACTTCCTTGGCTCCGCTACGCCGATCGGAGCGGACCACACCTAGCCACCATGGCCAGTGCCGTCGGGGAGACCCCCCATCCTCTGGTGCTCGTCCCGACCCAGGCCGCGACCCGGGTCGAGCCGGGTGCCCCCGACCGGCCGCTCCAGGCCCTGAACCGGGTCTACGTGGCGGCGCTGCAATCCGTGGGCCTGGTTCCGGTGCTGCTGCCGACCCTGAGCCACCTTCCCGAGGACCTCTCCTTCGTCAGCGGCCTGCTGCTGCCCGGAGGGCCCGACGTGGAGCCCCATCGGTACGGCCAGGAGCCGGGCCCCAGCACCAGCCCCGACGCCGAGAGCGACCAGATGGAGTTCGCCCTGGCCTCCTGGGCACTCCGGACCGAGGCCACGATCTGGAACCCCTCGACCCGGTTGACGTACAAGCGGTTCAGTTCCGCCACCATCGGATCATCCTCGACCAGCAGCACGCGAATCAAGCGGGAACCTCCTCGGGAAACGGCAGGGAGGCGTGGAAGCTCGTGCCGCCGCCCTCCCGAGGCTCGGCGGCCAACTGCCCGCCGAGCGCTGCCACCCGCTGGGCGGCATGGAACAGCCCGTAGCCGCGATCCCCGCCCTTGGTGCTGAAGCCCCGCTCGTATAGCAAGGCCAGATGTTCCGTACGGATGCCTGGTCCGGTGTCCGCCACGGTGATCTCCAGCCAGTCCGAATCGTAGTCCAGGGCCACCAGGATCTCCCGGCGGACCCCGTCGCCGATCGCCTCCACGGCGTTTTCCAGCAATTTGCCCAGGATGGTGACGATGTCATGGGCCAGCGGTTCCCGGGCGCAGAATGGCACCAGGGATGTCTCAGCCAGCCCCATGGTCACGTTCTGTTCCCGCGCGGCGCTAAACCTGGCCAGCAGGAAACCGGCGATCATCGGGTCCTTGATCCTTTGGACTACGTGGCCCACCTCGTCCTGGAGCGACCCGGTGAGCCCGGTGATGAAGCTGGAAAGCCGGTCGAATTGTTCCAGACGGATCAGTCCGAGGATGACGTGGAGCTTGTTCATGAATTCGTGGGTCTGGGCCCGGAGCGCCTCCGCGTAGTGCCGGACCCCCGAAAGCTGCTCTGCGAGCATGCTGACTTCCGTCTTGTCCCGGAAGGTGGCCACGGCGCCGCTGATCTCGGCACCCGCCATGACGGGCACCACGCTGGTCACGATGGGCATGCCGTTGAGGACGAGTTCCTGGTCAAGTTCGGCCCTGCCGGTGTCCAGCACACCCGTCAGCCCCGAACCCGCCAACATCAGGTCGGCCTTCTGCCCTACCAGCTCCCCGTGGATGCCGGCGAGCCGGAACAGCCGGGAGGCCTCCTCGTTGACCAGGGTGATCACCCGGTCCCGGCCCACCGCCACCACGCCTTCCCGCACGGAATGCAGGATCGAGTTGCGCTGCTGGAGCAGGGTGGCGATCTCGGAGGGTTCCATGCCCATCAGGATCTTCTTGATCCGATCGGCCACGTAGATGGCGCCCAGCACCCCGGCCGCGAAACCGATCAGGACCCCCAGCAGGATGCGTTTGCGCACGCTCACCAGGGTCTGGTCCACGCCAGCCAGGAGGATGCCCACGGCCACGGCGCCGATCTGCCGGCCGTCACCGGGATCGAAGACCGGGGTGAACGCGCGCATGGCAATGCCGAGAGTGCCCTTGGCCACGGAGGTGTAGGACCGGCTCTGGAAGACCTGCCGGTCATCCCCTCCCTCGAACGTCTGGCCGATCCGGAAGGACTGCGGGTGCGAAAGCCGGACCCCTTTCATGTCCATCACCACGACGTAGTTCACCTGGGCCCTGACGCGCAGCCATTCGGCGAAATTCTGGATGGTTTCGGGGGGGTGGTGTCCCAGCAGGCCCTCGACCACGGGCTCGGACCTGGCAGCCATGCCGGACAGCAGGACCGCCTTCTCCGTCAGGGTAGCCCGGGTCTGCTGCTCCATCTTCCAGCTGACCATGGCACCGGTGACCCCCAGCACCACCAGGAGCACCGCCGAGACCAGCAGGGTGATCCGGGTGCGCAAGCGGAAGGCGGGCAGCGGCCAGGGAATGGAGGGGGGATGCATCGGGCCAGCTCTTTCATGGGCCCGGCCGGTCAACGCAGGGCGCCTGCGGTCACGCGGCCCAGGCCCTGGGGCAGGCCGGACCCGC
>PLTL01000049.1 GCA_003164475.1 Candidatus Dormiibacterota bacterium
CCCAACACGGGCCTATATCAGCCGCATCCCCGCCCCGTCGGCTGCCGCGGTGGGCCGCCCCTGCCCCCGGCGGAGCCTACGGCTCTATTCCGAGGCCCCCACTGGGGCCTTCCCCTCCGGCCAGTACTGCTCCTCGAGGATGTCCTGGTCGGGCAGGCCGGCGCGGCGCATGACCGCCCGCCCGGTGGAGATCATCCCGGGGTGGCCGCAGAGGTACACCAGCCCCTGACCCGGGCGGATCCCGAAACGGTCGGCGTGCTTGCGCAGCACATCCTCGGCCCGGCCGGTCTCTCCCTCCCAGCTGGGGTTGTCCCAGGGCCGGCTGACCGTGGGTACGTACTCGAAGTGGGGGAAGTCCGAAACCAGCTGGGCCATCTCCGGGGCGTAACCGAACTCGTGGGCGAAGCTCGCCCCCTGGACCAGGATCATCCGGGGTGGGGTGAGCTCTCCCCTTCGCATCTGACGCCAGAGCTGGCGCAGGATGCTCGCGAAGGGGGCGATCCCGGTGACGGTGGCGAGGAAGAGGTGGACCCGGTCCGGGTCCAGGCCGCCCTTGAGGAACACCCCCTTGGGACGCTTGCGCATCAGCAGCCGGTCACCCACATTGAGGGGATACAGGCGCGGCGTCAGCGCCCCCTCCCGGATCAGCTCGATGAAGAACTCCAGCTCGGCCTCCTCGGGGGAGGACACGATGGAGTAGGGGCGCTCCAGGGGCCGTCCGTCCACCTCCNNCCACCCCCAGGGTCGCGTACTGCCCGGGGCGGAACTCGAAGGGCGAGGAATGGCGCACCCGGATCGACCACAGGTCGGGTCCGAAGTCATGCCGGTCGACGATCTCGACCGACTCGTACCTGCCGGAAATGTCACTGGCCAAGGTCGGTGTCCCTCCCGTGGGCTGGGGGCGATCGGCAACAGTTTAGTTGGCACCGGGCCCGGTCCCGGTGCGGCCGGCCGTATGGGAGCTGGGAAGGCTCTTGTTAGAATCCCGAGTCGCCATCCGCCCAGCTCGAGGAGCTCCCCCGCCCATGCCAGCGACCAACCTGATCATCGTCGAGTCGCCCAGCAAGGCTCGCACCCTGAGCAAGTTCCTGGGCAGCGACTACGACGTGCGGGCCTCGATGGGGCACGTGGTGGACCTGCCCCGGTCCAAGCTGGGCATCGACGTGGAGAAGGGGTTCGAGCCCGACTACGCCGTGATCAAGGGCAAGGAGCGCCCGCTGCGGGACCTCAAGGCCGCTGCCCGCAAGTCCAAGCGGGTCCTGCTGGCCGCCGACCCGGACCGGGAGGGCGAGGCGATCGCCTGGCACATCGCCAAGCAGCTGGGGCTCTCCGACCCCGAGCGGATCGTCTTCCGGGAGGTGACCAAGCCGGCGGTGGAGGTCGCTCTGGGCCAGCCTCGACCGATCGACCAGCGACTGGTCGACGCTCAGCAGGCGCGGCGGGTGATCGACCGGCTGCTGGGTTACAAGCTCAGCCCCCTGCTCTGGAGGAAGATCCGCAAGGGGCTCTCCGCGGGGCGGGTGCAGTCGGTGGCGCTGCGGCTGGTGTGCGATCGCGAGCAGGAGATCGAGGCCTTCCGCGCCACCGAGAGCTGGAGCCTGGACGCGGCCCTCGAGACCGGGTCAGGGGAGCAGTTCAAGGCTCGCTACCAGGGCGTGGGCCTGGAGCCGAAGACCCGTCGGGTCAGGGCGCGTGCCCCGGATGACGAGGATCGCCCCGGGCTGCCCGACGAGGCCAGCGCCCGCCAGGTCATGGCGGCGGTCGAGCAGGCCCTGTTCAGGGTCGCGGCGGTGGACCGCCGGCGGGTGCGGCGCCAACCTCCTCAGCCCTACATCACCAGCACCCTCCAGCAGGACGCCTCCTCGCAGCTGCACTTCAGTCCCACCAAGACGATGCGGATCGCCCAGCAGCTATACGAAGGTGTGGAGCTGGGATCGAGCGGACCGGCCGGCCTGATCACCTACATGCGGACCGACTCGGTCCGGCTCAGTGAGTCGGCGACCGCTCAGGCCCGGGCCTACCTGGAGCGTGCCTTCGGGGCTCGCTACCTGGGTGGGGCAGGTGGGCAGCGCCGCGCGCCCAAGGCCCCGGTCGCCAGCCAGGACGCTCACGAGGCGGTCCGCCCGACCTCGGCGGATCGCACTCCCGAGGAGGTCCAGCGCCACCTGACCCCAGACCAGCTCAAGCTCTACCGGCTGGTCTGGAGGCGCTTCATGGCCAGCCAGATGAGCGCCGCCGAGTTCGACTCCACCAGGGTTGAGGTGATGGCGGGGGAGCACCGCTTCCGGGCCACCGGCAGCCACCTGGTCTTCGACGGATTCCTTCGGGTGGCCGGTGCCGAGAATCGCGAGGACGACCTGCTCCCCCCGCTGGAGCCGGAGCAGGTCCTCAGGCTGCTGGAGCTGCTGCCGGAGCAGCGCTTCAGCCAGCCGCCGCCGCGCTACACGGAGGCCAGCCTGGTCAAGGATCTGGAGGAGCGGGGGATTGGGCGTCCCAGCACCTACGCCACCATGACCGAGCTGATCCAGACCCGCCGCTACGTGACCCAGCAGGAGCGCCGACTCCATCCAACTGCGCTGGGCCTGGCGGTCAACGAGGCGCTGACCACCCAGTTCCCCTCGGTGGTGGACCTGGGGTTCACGGCGGCCCTGGAGCGGCAGCTGGACTCCATCGAGACCGGCGAGAGCCCCTGGGTCCCGGTGGTCCGCGCCTGGTACGAGCCCTTCTCCAAGGTGCTGGAGGAGGCCCACGAGAGCATGCCCCGGGTCAAGATCAAGGCCACCCCGACGGGGGGCGACTGCCCGCGCTGTGGTGCCGAACTGGTGCTCCGGGACGGTCGTTTCGGGGAGTTTGTCGGCTGCAGCCGCTATCCCGAGTGCGACTACATCCAGGGCAAGGAGGAGCGCGCCGCGGCCGAGGAGGTCGGCGAGGCCTGCCCCAGCTGTGGCAAGCCCCTGGTGCGTCGCAGCGGCCGCCGGGGGCCGTTCATCGGCTGCTCCGGCTACCCCAGCTGCCGCTTCATCCGGTCCGAGGCCGGTGCTGGCGGCGCCGGCCGGCCGCCTGCCGCGGCCGCCGAGCCGACCGGGGACGCCTGCCCCGATTGCGGTAAGCCCTTGGTCAAGCGTCAGGGACGCTTCGGGCCCTTCGTGTCCTGCTCCGGCTACCCCGGGTGCAAGTACCGGCCGCCGCGGGAGGCGGTCGGCGCCGAGCCGGCGTCAGGACCGGCTCCCAAGCCGCGGCGGCGGAGCACCAAGCCGCGGGCCAAGACGCCGGTCCCGGTCTAGGCGCGGGCCGGTTCGGCGGCTCCCTGGCTACTCGCCGGTCTGGCCGTCGAGGCGCTGGCGGAGAAGATCGGCGTGACCGTTGTGCCGCGCGTACTCCTCGATCATGTGCGTCAGCAGCCAGCGCACTGAGAACTCGGTGCCGGCGCGGGACCGGAAGGTGTCCGCGAGCGAGCCGACTTGGGCCAGGATCCCTCGGGATCGCTGGCATTCCTCATTCCAGGCGGCGAAGGCTGGGGCGACATCGGCACCCTCGATCGCTTCGAACTCGCCGTCCGGGCGCTCGTCGGTCACCCAGCGAAAGGGGAGCGCCTCCCCGGCCAGGGCGATGCGGAACCAGCCCCGCTCGACCTCCGCCATGTGCCGCACCAGCCCCAGCAGGGTGAGGTTGGAGGGAGGCACGGCCGCCGCCTTCAACTGGGGCTCGCTGAGCCCCTCGCACTTCCAGGCCAGCGTCGCCCGCTGGTAGTCGAGGAACCCCTCCAGAGTGGAGCGCTCGTCCCCGGCCTCGGGCGGCTCCGGTCGCTGGCGTGGCACCGCTGCAGCATACGCGGCGAGCGGGAGCGGGGCCGACCTCGTGTCGGGGCGCTCCTTGGAGACGGGGTCCCAACTCGGAGCGGCGGTAGAATCGGGCTCCTGTGACCTCTCATCCCAGCGCGACTCCGCGCGCCACCACCATCCTCGCCGTCCAGCGGGGGGGCGAGATCGCGGTTGCCGGGGATGGCCAGGTGACCGTCGGGGACGTGGTGATGAAGCACCGGGCCATGAAGATCCGCCGGCTTCACCACGACCAGGTGGTGGTCGGCTTCGCCGGCTCGGTGGCGGATGC
>PLTL01000048.1 GCA_003164475.1 Candidatus Dormiibacterota bacterium
TTCAACTCATCAATGAGCCGGAGCGAGCGAGCGGCAACATCCTCAAGGCGAACGCCTACTCCAACGGAACCATTCTCACTGTTCCAGCAGGGCGTGTCTGGAAGGGCACTCTCACTGTTTGGGGTTGGGTTGGGGCTGCCGGACTTTCATACGTTCAGATTACTACTACCTTCCCCGAAGTGACCGCCATAGCCTCCCCGGCAGCAGCTGGGGGACTGCTCTTTGCGAGTGTGAACGACGTCTATGTCTACGGTGGAATAACAGGGCAGACGATCTCGTTCGGTGCCCAGAACGTCGGCAACCAATCAGGTGTCGCGAACGGCGTTTTGATCGCGTGAGATTCCCTCCCCGCAACCCTGTCCCCGTGGGGGTAGAATCAGACCGTGCCTGAAGAGGACCTTTACGTCAACGCGCTTCGCCCGGGCCGCATGGAGGCGTCGCGGACGCCCCTGGTGACCCTGCCCGACGAGGGGCCGCGGCACGCTTTTCAGATCCCCCTCATAGACGATGAGGAGCGCTTTGGATTGGCGGCGCTTCTCCACCCTGCGGCTACTCGCCAGAAGAAGGCAGACCGGAGCCTATCTTGGATCGTTGGCGGCTCCGTGATCGTCGCGGCCGTCTGCTCCGGACTCGGGCTGCTCGTGCAGCTGCTAAGGTAGCGGGCATGGGCGACGGATACACCCCAGGGAACTGCACCTGGTACGTGTCGAGCCTCTGCCCTTGGATCCCGCTGGACCTGGGCAACGCCGACACGTGGCTGGCCAATGCCAAGGCCGCAGGGATCACCACGACGCCGACGCCGGCGGTGGGCGCGGTGGCTTGCTGGGAGGCCGACAGCGGCGGCGCGGGCGCGGATGGCCACGTCGCCTACGTGACCGGGCTCTCCGACGGCCTGGTGGTCGTGACGGAGATGAACTGGGCCGACGTGCTCGGCCACATCGACACCCGCAGCGTCCCCCCTGCCAACATCAGCGGCTATATCCTGCCACCCGTCACCGCTACCGTCACAGGAGATGGAATGCTCATCTGGGACCCCTTCAACAAGATCCTCTGGTCCTTCTGGCTCGGCAACAACTCCGAGGTCTATTTCAAACAGGCGCCCACCGCACAGCTGCTCGCTGCGGCCCCGCTCCAGAGCGTGGTCGGTGGAGCTCCCGCCACCAAGGCTATCCTCGGAGTCACCATCGACGGCACCGGCAACCTCACCCTCAGCCTCCACGGCGGCAACGACAGCGTCTGGTACTTCGGCTCCACGGGCGGCGCTGCCCCCTCCGTCATCAGCAACGACGCGCAGGCGACGCTCCTGCCCTAGCCGTGATCTACTGGCTCACGCCGGGGGACCCCGCAACTGACCTGAGCGGAGGCATCCGCAAGCTCGGGGATCTGGACGCCATCCTGCGGTCCCGGGGGCTTCCCTCGAGGCTTGTCTACTCCCACGAGTTGCCCGGCATCGACTGGGACCCCGCGGACCTGGTCGTGATCCCCGAGTGCTACAACCGCGGCCTCGACACCCTGGTCCCGCACCCTATCCGGCGCCTCTCCTTCGTCCAGAATGGCTACTACGTCGACCCCACCTGGGTCCACGCCTTCCGCGTCGACGACTTGGCCGGGGTGATGTGCTCTGACCAGCACTCCATGGAGGAGGTACGCCGGCGCTGCCCGGACCTCCCCTGCCCCCTCGTCCGCATCCACCTCAGCCCGCTCGGCAGGATGGGCCATGACGCCCCCTTCCACTGGGGCCCGTGGCCGCGGGCTCGCCGGGTGGCCTACTTCCGGTACAAGAGCGAGGATGTGCTGCCGGGGCTCCTCGAGGGGCTTGATCTCCCCCCGGGGTGGTCCCTGGACTGCCTCACTGGCCACGACGACGAGGAGATCGCCGAGGCCATGCGCACCGACGCCGTCTTCCTGTTTCCCGGGCGTCGTGAGGGCGCAGCAGCCCCGCCAGGCGAGGCCATGGTGTCCGGAGCCATCGTGGTGGGCTGGGAGGGAGGGGGGCCGGCGGAGTTCCTCCGTGGGCACGCCCAGCTCGCCCCCCAGGACGACGTGAAGGCTCTCCGGCAGCTGCTCTTCGTCACGTGCGCCGGAATCGACGATGACCCCGTCGGGTGGGGCGTGTGGGCCCAGCTCTGCTCCACATGGTTCCTCGAGGCCTACAGTCGGCGCCAGGAGATCGCCGAGGTCGTGGCCATCCTGGGGCTCCTCCACAAAGGAAACGCCGCGGCTCCGGTCCAAGAGCCTCCCGAGGCCCTCAGCATCGAAACAGACCACCCACTGGCCGTCGACTCGGTGGATCACCAGTGGCCTTCTGGGACGATGCGCGACAACTCCAAGAGCCCGGCCTTCAACCGCAAGCTCTTCGCTCTGGGGCCTCCCCGCGTCCTGGACCTCGGGTGCAGTGGGGGTGGAATGGTGGAGGCCATTCTGGTAGGGGGGGGCTTCGCGGTGGGCGTGGAGGGCTCCGACTACTCCCGGAAGGCCAACCGGGCGGCATGGGCGACGATCCCCGGGCACCTCTTCACGGCCGACGCCACGGAGCCCTTCCAGATCACCAGGGAGGGCGAGCCGGTCACCTTCACGGCCGTCACCGCCTGGGAGTTCCTCGAGCACATCCCCGAGGAGCGCCTGGCCGGGGTCTTCGCCAACATCGACCGTCACCTGGAGCCTCACGGCCTCCTGATCGTCTCGGTGGCCACCATCCCGGACGATTGGCAGGGACACACCTACCACGCCACGGTGCGACCGGCCGAGTGGTGGGTGGAGAGGCTCAGGGTGGCCGGCTTCGGCCTGGTCCCGGAGCTCACCGAGTACTTCGCCCCCGACTGGGTGAGGGGCCCCCTGACGGGCAACGGGAGCTCACTCTGCGCGNNGGTCCTCCGGTCCTCCCCAGGCCGAGCGCGAGGAGATCCTACGGCGCCATCATGACGCTGAATGTGACCCCCGAGGCGCTGGCGCGGCGCTTCCACGAGACCTATGAGCGGCTCGCGCCTGGGTTCGGATACCGGACGCGGGAGTCTTCGGCGGTTCTGTGGGAGGAGGTGCCCGACGTGAACCGGCGGCTGATGATCGCGGTCTGTGCGGAGATTCTCGGCCCGGTCCACGATCTCGACCCGGAGCGGACAATGGGTCCGCCGTTCTACGAGCGCATCGCCACCTAAGCTGCGCCGGTATGCCTCAGAGGACTCGCCTGGCGGAGCGGAGCGGAGCCCACTGAGCCGGAGCGGAGCGGAGGCGGTAGACGTCTGCCGCTGTTACCACAAGCGCGAGCGGAGCGAGCGCGCACGACCCCCCCCCCG
>PLTL01000355.1 GCA_003164475.1 Candidatus Dormiibacterota bacterium
CTCCCAAGGTGATGCCCTCCCAGGTCGGAAACGTGGTGTTGAACACCCACATTCTCCCCAACCAGGAGGGCATCTCCGCAATTGAGCCCCCCTCTCCGTCAGCTCCTTGCTGAAAAGCTCAGGCTAAAGGTCAGTCTGGCAGGCCAAACATCAGTCCCACATCAGCCAGATGCCGGTCCCCGTGAGCGCGGCACAGGCGAGGGCACACGCCATCCAGAGGAGGTCTGTATCCTTTCCGCCCCCGCCCCGGGGAGGAGGCATCGGGGGCGGCGGGCTGGCCGCCGGGCTCCGGCTGGCGGAGGGGCTCGGGGCCGGACTCGGCGGCACCGTTGCGGTGGCGGCCGCGCGGGGCGAGACTGCCGGCGACGCAAGCCTGCTCGACTTGTCTGCGGTCCTGGTCTTCGGCTTTGCGCTGGATGCCCCGGCTGGCGCCGATGCTGGGGTTGGTGGGGCCGTCGCCGTCGGAGCCGGGCTGGCGAGACTCTGGGGTACGTTCAGGTCAGCCGAGTCGGTGGCTATGGGGGCTTCGGTCGGATCCGAGTACAGGTCGATGACCCACCCCTGGTTCGCAGGCTCCGACGCGAGGCTTCCGCTCTGACTCCAGAAGACTTGCCCGTCCGAACTCGACTCCAGAGTGGACAGGGGCACGGGCTCGTAGATGAGCTCTCCGTCGACAATGGCCAGCGTTCCGATGCTGACAGTGTCTGACGGCTCCGAGATCAGTAGGACAGAGTCCGTGAGTGGCGTCCCCGCCGGAACCGAGGCCGTGATCGTGAAGGCGGTGCCGGTCTCCGTCAGATTGAAGAGGGGCGAGTCCCCGGCCAGGACCGGCTCCGCCACCAAGGCCAGGCCTACCACCAGAACAGGCGCGGCCGCCGCCAAACGGAGTGCGCGCCTCGGCAGCCGACCGGCGAACCTCATCGGAGTCGTGCCCGCACGCCTCGCCGCTGCTGGACTCCGGCCATGAGGTGGCCGGCGGAGGGGCCTCCGCAGCCGGACGCCATCCCGGCGTGGGCCGATGACGGTTTCGGGAAGTCGGGAACGAGGAATGCGATGCGTCTATCTTGGCTCATGGGAGCCGCCACGGCTAGTGGGTCGCGGTCCCAGCCGTGCGTCAACAGCTGTGGGCGACCCCCTCCGACCTTCATCCCTGGTGCCGGCGATGGCGGCGAGGCCCCGGATCCCGACCGGGAAGCAACCGAATCCGCGCACAGTACCGCCGACTGGAGGGGTGGCGGAGGAGGAGCCCCTGCTGCCAGTCCGCCTACCTGTCAGCTCGCACGGAGATCAGTTGAGCGGGAGACGGGGGTCGCGTCCCCAGGATTCGTGTAAATGGCGGGGCCGAGCTCGTGCTCGAGGTGGGTGCGAATAAGGCCACCGTGCCACCAGACGCATCACTGACGGGAGAACACGATGACCCCCACCAGCATCCCGCTTGACGCCCTGCTGGACTACGTCTCGACCTCGGACCAGGACACCTGGCGGGAGGTCCTGGAGCACACCCTGCAGGCCGTGATCGAGGAGGAGGCGGCTGCGGTGGTGGGAGCCCAGCCCCACGAGCGCAGCGAGGGCCGCGGCGGCTACCGCAACGGGCATCGTCCCCAGATCCTGGACACCCGGTTGGGGCGGCTGGAGCTGGCGATCCCGAAGCTGCGCTAGGGAAGCTTCCTGCCCGGCTTGCTGGAGCCCCGGTGGCGGGTCGAGCGAGCCCTCTGGGCGGTGATCCAGGAGGCCTGGGTGCACGGGGTGAGCCCCCGCAAGATGGACGCCCTCGTGGCGGTTGGCGCCGGCGAGACCGAGGCCTTCTGGGCGGAGTTCTGCCGGCAGTTGGTGGCCCGAGGCCTGCACGGCGTACAGCTGGTGATCTCAGATGCCCATGAGGGGCTGCGAGCGGTCCTAGCCCAGTGCTTCGCCGGCGCCAGATGGCAGCACTGCACGGTGCACTCCCTCCACAACGTGGTAGCGGCCTGCTCCCGCCAGGATGGCCCGGCGGTGCTGGCGCTAGTGAAGACCGTGTTCGCCCAGCCCACCCAGCAGGCCGCGAGCCAGGCGATCTCCCAAGCAGTGGAGCTGCTCCAGCCCCGCTACCCCAAGTTGGCCAAACTCCTCCGGGATGCCGCAGCCGACATCCTCTCCCACCTGGCCTTCCCCAGCGAGCACCTGCGCTCGATCCGCCCCCCCAACGTCCTGGGGCGGGTGAACGCCGAGATTGACCGCAGGGCCACGGTGGGGGGCATCTCCCCCGATTCATCCTCTCTGCTGAGGCTTTCCACCGCGGTTCTCCAAGACCAGCACAACGAGTGGCAGGATGGCCGCTGCCACTTCTCTCAACAGTCCATGGCCCGGCTGGACGCCAGCGCCGATCCCGCGCTCACCAACCCCCTAACCGCAGGGCTGGCCGCCTGATGAAGCTGCCCCTCAGTTCCGCCCGCTATTCCACCACTCCGCGGCCCGTGAGTAGCGCCCTCGGTGCTTCGTTGGGCCAGGCGAATCTCCTGGGGGCCCGGCACAAAGGGAGGTCGACAATGCGCTCAGTATCGAGAAGGGTGGAGACCTAAGCCCGGATCCACCGATGAGG
>PLTL01000042.1 GCA_003164475.1 Candidatus Dormiibacterota bacterium
TCAGCTCCTTGCTGAAAAGCTCAGGTTAGACAGAGGATTGTGAGTCGCTGCCGCACTTCGCCGCTCCAGATGTGGCGGCGACTCACGGCGGTCTGACCGTTGTGTCGGTGCTTCGGTCTCATCCCCAATCTGCCCGGCACGCCGCACGCCACTGTCGACGGTGACAGTAGGGGTCGACCCCCGGATGCGTCACCTCGTCGTCGTTCCTTCTCCCCTGCTTCAGTCTACGGCGGTTGAACCGCTGAATGAGTCCTCGCGTGACGACGAGGAGCGGTAGTGACCGGGGGGTGAGGGTGACGGAGAGGGGGTGGACGCCGGAGTGGGCGGCGCTGGGGTCGGTCTCAGCCACGTTGGGGATGGCCCGGGGGAAGCTGCGCAGGTGGGTGCGGCGGGCCGAGGTGGACGGTGGGGTACGGAGCGCGGTGAGCACTGCGGAGCGGGAGCGGATCCGGGAGCTGGAGCGGGAGAACCGTGAGCTGCGGCGACCGTTTGAATGGGCTGTCTTGCCGACAGGGCGAAGCTACTTCGTGGCCGTGACCGTGCGGACCAGGACTTCAGCGAGATTCGTGACTCCACTGAGGTTGTGCGACCTGATCGAGTGAAGACCTGCGCTCCGGAGCAGGTCGGTGACCCTACCGACCGTACGGGCCCGACCGCGATGGGCGCCGAGGAGGGTCGGAAGCAGGACCGCGGAGAAGCGGTCCGTGAGCACCAGTTGGCCACCTGGGGTGATCACCCGAGCGCAGTCGACCAAGCCAGCCCTCTGATCCGCCCAGTGGTCGAAGGAGGTGGTGCTGACGACCAGATCGAAGCTGCAGTCGGCAAAGGGAAGGTGCTCAGCGACTCCGGCGGAGAATCCCAGCCGCGGATCTCCGGCGGCAGCGGCTCTTGCCTCCGCGATCATCCCTGGGGCGGGGTCGATGCCGAGCAGTTCGACCGCCTCTGGGCAGCGCCGGGCTAGTCGGCGGAGGAGATATCCCGTACCGCACCCCACATCCAGAATGTGAGCTGGTCGGGGGGCGCAGACGATGGCGATGTCCAGGGTACGGTCCGCGATACGGCGATGAAGGCTCCCGCGCCACCCGATCTCGTACCCGGCCGAGCGCTCATCAAATGCCCCAACGTCACGGTGACGGGCCACGGTTTCATCCTAACCTCAGAATCTCAGTAAGGACGTGGACAGCGGAGGCGGACGCCTGCAGAGGCGGTTTTGGGGGCCGGTGAGTCCTGTCACGGGGGCCAGCTGTCCGTGCCCCTGAGCATGGCCGGCATGAGTGCGGTCGGCGATGCCTGGGCAGTTCTGGGCGCAATGGCAGGAGCCAATCGAGGCTGGGCCCCGCCCTCTGTCAGCTCCCGGCTGAACGGCTCAGGCTAGACTCGGGCCGTGCAGCTTCCGCCTTCGTCCCGGTTGCCCCCGCTGACCGAGGCGGCCGCGCTGCCGGGGCCGGGCAGGCCAACTCCCTTCGGGGCGGATCCCGGCTGGCTCCGCCCGAGTCCTCGCCTGCGGCGGATGCGCCGCGCGCAGACGCTCGCGGGAGTCGTCGTCTGCCTGCTTGTCGGCTGCGGCCTCGCCGCCGCCACGGCCTCAGTGGTGGTGGTGTTCGTGGTCGCGATGGGGGTGATCCTGTTGGGCGCCGCGATCTGGGGATTTCTGGATCGGCGCTGCGCCTCCTGGGGCTATCTGGAACGAGAGCAGGACCTGTTGGTGCGCCGCGGGGTCATGTTCAGGCGCCTGTCGGTCGTCCCCTATGGCAGGATGCAGTCAGTGGAGGTGACGGCGGGACCGGTGGAGCGCTCCTTCGGCCTGAGCTCAGTCCGGCTTCACACCGCCTCGGCGGCCACGGACGCCAGGATCCCCGGCCTGGCGGGGCCTGACGCCACTGGGCTCCGGGACCGGCTGGCCACCCTGGGTGAGGCCAACGCCGAGGGGCTGTGAGCGCATCCCCGATCGGGGCCTGGCGCCGACTTCACCCACTCTCACCCGTGGTGCGAGTGGGGCGCAGAGCGGTAACCCTGGTGGTGGTCTTGGCGTTCCCCTTCATCTCCAGCGGCCGCGTCGATCCGACCGACGGACTGATCGACCTGGCAATCATCTGCGTGGTGGCCGTGGGCGGGGTGGTGTCCTGGCTGGTGACTCGCTGGCGCGTCGACGGTGGCATGGTGCAGGTCGAGACCGGGCTGCTACGGCGCCAGAAGACCCGGGTGCCCTTGAGCCGCATTCAGTCCGTGGACGTGGTGCGTCCTGGGACCGCCAGGGTCTTCGGGCTGGCCGAGGTCCGGGTGCGCACCGGCGGCGGCCACGCGGGCGACGTCCGCCTGGCTTACCTGACTGGGAATCAGGCGGAGCGCGTGCAGGCCTTCCTGCTCGTGCTGGCGCACGGTGGCACCTTGCCTGTGGCCCAGGTTGCCGCGCGGCCGCTGGCCCGGGTCTACAACCCCCGCCTGATGCTGGCGCTGCTGCTGAGGTGGAGCGCCGTTGCTCCCCTGGTTGTGGCGGTGGCGCTGGTCCTCGGGGCCGCGCTGCTCGGGGGCGGCGCAGTCGCGCAGTCCTTGGTGGGCTCGGCGTTGGCTATTGCTGTGGGGGGGGGACTCGCCCTCCTGCGCCAGATCAACTCGCTGATGAGCTACGAGGTGACCGAGGCGATGGACGGGTTGCACGTGCGCGGCGGGCTGATCGCGACCGTGGTGGAGACCATCCCCCGGCGCCGGATCCAGGCGCTGCGGCAGACGGAACCGCTTCTATGGCGCGGGCTCGGGTGGGCAGGCCTGTCGGTGGACGTCGCCGGGGGCCAGCGGCGGAGTGGGGAGGACCGTGGGGCCGCCGGGCAGCTGCGCGCCCTGTCGCCGGTCGCGACGGTCGCCGAGTCGGCGCAGCTGCTGGCGGACCTACTGCCGGGGGCTCGGCCGGGAGACGGCAGGCCTTCCCCGGCAGTTGCCAGGGTCAAGGCACCGCTGAGCTACCACTTCCTCCGCGGTGGGGTTTCGGGCGGCCTGGCGGTGTCCGGTGCCGGCCGGCTGCAGCGGACCACCGCGTGGGTGCCATTGGCCAAGGTTCAGAGCATCCGCTGGGTCCAGGGCCCAATCCAACGCCGCCTCGGGCTGGCCACGGTCCACCTCGATATCGCTGGGCGCCGAGTGGGGGTGGCCCTTCGAGACCGCTCGGCCGCGGAGGCGGTCGAGCTGGCCGAACAGCTCCCCGGACTGTGCCGCGCAGCGAGGGAGGCCGCTCGCGAGCATCACCAGGGCCCGGCCGCCGAGAAAGGCGAAGCCCCGGCGGCTGGGTAGCAGAGTTGGGGTCGCCGCGGGCAGCACACGGTGGACCCGTGCCAGTTCGGAGACTTCTGTACTCGATGGCAGCTCAGACTCGATCTCAAAAGCTGGTGCCAGCGGTGGGTGACGCACCCACCCGGGCGTGAGCCCAACGGTCCTCGAGGCCGCGTCGCCGTCGGGCCTGACGGTACTTCGCGCTGGTCCGGACGGACCCCGGTCAGGACCACTTCGCCTAGCCGCCGGACAGTGACGAGCCGGCATGCGCCCGTGGCACGTGCGTCATCGGTTCATGGCACCTGGCGGCTAGGCTACCTCGCATGGCCGCCCCCAAAGCAGTGGGATCGGACAACGCGATCGCAGAGGCGCAGGAGTCTCCAGGGGCCGGAAAGCTGAGGCGGAGATCGGCCGGCCCAGGGCGCACGTGCCTGCCTTCCCGGCGGCACAGTGCTCGCGGTCGGGACGGTTGCTCCACGATGCTTCGTCCCCGCCTCACCATCTTCGGCCGCCATGAACACCAACTGCTGAGGGCCACATGGCCGGCCCCGCCGGCAGCGCAGACGGCGGGAAGGGCCATGGGAGTCGCGCTGGCATGAGACCCCGTGGCCGAGGGCGTGTTCGGGTTGAGCGCAGCCGACCGTCCGCAGCGTCCCCCGAAGAGGGACTTGCCCGGATGACGCCGTCGGGGCACGTTGCGTTGCCACACCGGATCGCCCACCTGACCTGGGCGTTGTCCCAGGAGGTGCTCTGTGGGTGACAAGGTGTGCACGACGTGCTGGAAGTGGTCCGGAGGCACAGCCCAGGTCTGCCCGCAGTGTGGTGGTGCACTCGTCCCGGCGAGCGCGCCCGCCGAGACGGCATTCCGGTCGGGCGGCCGCGCCATCCACATGCAGAACCCTCCCCATGGGGCGATGCGACCCGCCCACCGGGCATGGCTGCGCTGCTTCCTGATCCTGAGCATCCTTCTCGTCCTGCTCTTCATGGTGTTCCCCCTGCCACAGCTCGGACTGTGGGGTGATCCAGGCTGTGGGTTTACTTGGGGCTCGTGCACCCGCGTCCTCTTCATCGGGAACAGTTACACAGGTGTCAATGACCTCCCCACGACGTTTGCAGATCTGGCGTGGGCTGAGGGTCACCGGGTTGACACCGGAGCCTTGGATCAGGGTGGTTCCACACTGGCGGAACATGCGGCAGCGCCAGCCACAGGGACGATGTTGGCGTCCGAGAAGTGGAACGTGGTCGTCCTGCAGGAGCAGAGTGAGATTCCCTCAGTCGCTTGGTCCAGGCTCAACGAGATGTATCCTGCCGCTACCGAGCTTGTGGGGATGATCCGCCAACGGGGTGCGGAGCCAATGTTCTACCTCACGTTTGCACACGAAGGCGGTTGGCCGCAGGCCGGTCTGCCCGACTACGCGAGTATGCAGGCTGCGGTGGATGACGGCTATCTGGGCATAGCCAGTGAACTGGTTGTTCCGATCGCACCAGTGGGAGATGCCTGGCAGACGGTCGTCAATGAGCAGGCAAACCCGAATCTCTGGCAAGGTGATGGCAGTCATCCCACCACGAACGGCACGTATCTCGCGGCGTGTGTCTTCTTTGCCGCGATCTTCCAGCAGAGTCCGGTGGGTTCAACCTATCAAGACGGCCTCTCCGCTGGCGAGGCGCTGCGGCTCCAACAGGCGGCAGCAACCACCGTCTTGAGCGATCCTGCGAAGTGGGGGATTCTCTCGTTGCCCGGCGGCGTGAGGTGAGATGGGGCTCGGACCCAAATCCCGCGACGCGTAACCCCGAATCCACCGAT
>PLTL01000308.1 GCA_003164475.1 Candidatus Dormiibacterota bacterium
GGCCCTGCTCTTCCTGGCGGCGGGGAACGTCATCCATGCCCTCCACGACGACCAGGACATCCGGGAGATGGGGGGGCTCTCGGCCCGGATGCGGGTGACCTTCATCACCTTCGTGGTCGGATCTCTGGCACTGGCGGGGATCCCGCTGTTTGCCGGGTGGTTCAGCAAGGAGGAGCTGCTGAGCGCGGGACTGGCGCTGGGGCCGGCGGTACCCTGGCTCTGGGTGATCGGAGTCTGCGTCAACGTGCTGACCAGCTTCTACATCTTCCGGGTCGTCTGGATCGCTTTCCGAGGCCAGCCGGCGACCCCCAGGGCCGCCAGTGCCCACGAGGCGCCCGCGGTCATGCTCGTCCCGGTGGTGGTGCTGGCCGGCCTGGCCTCGGTGGTGGGGTTCCTCAACATCGACTTCTTCGGCTTCCACCCCCTCACCCTGTTCAGCGACTTCCTCCGTCCGGTGGTGGGGGTGCCGGCGGCGCAGGCCGGCGACGGCATCCAGGCCCTGGCCCTGCTGGCGGGGACGGTCCTCAGCCTTGGCGGGCTGGGGGTGGCGTGGGCGGTGTACGGCCGAAAGGTGATCTCGCCTGAGCTGGTCAGCCGCCGGCTGCCCTGGCTCTATCAGCTGTCCCTGCAGAAGTTCTACTGGGACGAGATCTACGGGGCGGCCCTGGCCCGGCCGGGTCTGGCTCTGGCGGCAAGGGTCCGCGACGTGACCGAGCCCAGGGTCTTCGACGGGGTCATCGACGGGGTCAGATCCGGGGTCAGCGGCCTGGCCGACGACCTGCGCAGCCTGCAGACGGGATTTCTGCGCGAGTACGCCCTGGTGTTCTTCATCTGCGCCGTGTTGGGTCTGATCGTGCTCGGGTTCCGACTCGCATGAGCTGGCCCATTCTGGCGGTGATCCTGGTCGTCCCGGCCGCGGGAGCGCTGGCGGTGCTGGCGCTGCCTCGGCAGCGACCGCACGCTGCCCGGCTGGCTCTGATCGCCGCCACCGCCGCCACCCTGGGGCTCACCTGCGTATTGCTGGTGGCGTTCATGGCGACGCCATCGAGTTCCGCGGCCCGTCTCCACGGAACCGCCAACGGCTATGCCCTGAGCAGGGTGGAGGGACCGATCAGCTTCCAGTTTCAAGAGCAGGTCGGCTGGCTGCAGACCGCCAAGTCCCTGTCGGCCTCGCATCCCGCCTTCAACGAGGGCAACAACGCCGTCAACCAGGCCAGCCCGCCGCCGGTCAACTTCTCCTTCCACCTGGGGGTGGACGGCCTCTCGGTCTGGCTGATCGCGCTGACCGGCCTGCTCTTCTTCCTGGCCGCCCTGGCGCTGAGCCGGAAGCAGGAGCGCCTGCGGGGCTTCGCCTTCCTCATGCTCCTCTCGGAGGTGGGGGTCCTGGGCGTCCTGATGTCGCTGGACCTGATCCTCTTCTACTTCTTCTGGGAAGCGGCGCTGATCCCGCTCTACTTCCTCATGTTTGGCTGGGGCGACGAGCACCGCGGCCGGGCGGCACTGAAGTTCGTCATCTACACCGTCGCGGGCAGCTTGTTCATGCTGCTGGCGATCATCGGCGTGTACTTCATCACCGGTGCCCAGACCGGGGTGTACACCTTCGACGTCCCCACCCTGATCGCCGAGCAGGCCTTCGTCAGCACCACCTCGGGTACCCTGATCACCCTCTTCGGCCACAGCTTCACCCTGCTGAACCCGCAGGAGTGGCTGTTCCTGGCATTCGCGCTGGCCTTTGCCATCAAGGTGCCCCTGGTGCCCTTCCACTCTTGGCTTCCCGACGCCTACAGCTCCGGCAGCACCTCGTTCCTGGTCTTCTTCGCGGGGATCGTCAGCAAGCTGGGGGCCTTCGGCTTCATCCGCTACAACCTCACCCTCTTTCCCCAGGCCAGCCACACCTTCCAGCCCCTGATGATGGGACTGGCGGTGGTCAGCATCCTCTACGGTGCCCTGGGGGCGCTGGCCCAGCGGGACATCAAACGGATCGTCGCCTACGCCTCGATCAGCCACCTCGGCTTCATCGTTCTGGGGATCTTCGCGCTCAACGTCGACGGGCTCAACGGGGCGATCATCCAGATGGTCAACCACGGCATTGTCATTGCGGCCCTCTTCCTCTGCGTCGGGATCTACGAGGCTCGCTTCGCCACCCGTGACCTGAGGCAGTTGGGAGGGCTGGCCAAGCCGATGCCGATCATGGCCGGGATCTTTCTGGTGGTGGCACTGGCCGGGCTGGGCATGCCCCTGCTCAACTCCTTCGTGGGAGAGTTCCTCACCCTCTTGGGGGCGTTCCAGGTGTCTCCGGCCTGGGCGGTGGTCGCGAGCCTGGGGATGGTCCTCGCCTGCTGGTACATGCTGCGGCTCTACCAGGGGATTACCCAGGGACGGCTCCGGGTTCCTGAGGGCGAGGAGGACGGCCACGCGCCGGCGCTCGGCCAGGGCCGGGGCGGGCTCGACGTGAGGGCGCTGGAGCTGGTGGTGCTGGCGCCGCTGGTGGCCCTGATGGTGCTGATCGGGGTCTATCCCGGCCCCGTCATCCGCTACACCCGGTTCAGCGCCGACCAATACGTGGCCGCCTCTGACGCGTCGCCGGCGGCGGCCGCACTCGACCTCTACCGGCTGCCGCCCGCCGGCGCAGTCCCGATGGCTCCGACCGGGGGGGTGGGCAGGTGAGGGTGCTCGTACCGGCGCTGCTGGCAGCCGGCAATCCTGGCTGGTATCCGCTGCACTTCGTCCCCGCCGCGGACCTGATCGGGGTCCTGCCCCTGCTGATCGCCGGTGGTGGCTCGGTGGTGGTTCTCTGCGCTGATCTGGTGGTGCCGCGGCGGAGATCCCCGGTGCTGGCCTGGACCGCCGGCATGTTCCTGCTGGCGGCCCTGGCCAGCGCGATCGGTCTCTGGGTGGCGAACCCGGTTCACCCCCTCATCTTCGATGGGGCGTTCACCGATGACCGGTTCTCGCTGTTCTCCGACTTCGTGGTGCTGGGCACCGCTCTGGCGGTGGTGGCCCTCAGCCCGGGCTATCTGCGCCGACGGGGGCTGGAGTCAGGGGAGTACTACATCCTCCTCCTAACCTCGGCGACCGGGATGCTGGTTCTGGACGGTGCCACCAACCTGATCGTGGTGTTCCTGGGGATAGAGCTGCTCTCGATCCCGCTCTACGTCCTGGCCGGGTTCGCTCGGACGGAGCGGCTGTCCCAGGAGGCGGCGATGAAGTACCTGCTCCTGGGCGGGTTCGCCTCGGGCTTCCTCATCTATGGGATGGCGCTCATCTACGGGGAGACCGGGAGCACCATGCTGGTCGGTATCCACCAGGAGCTCACCCGGACTGCGCTGGCGGGGAAGTTCGATCCCATGGTGCTGGCCGGGATGGCGCTGCTGGCGGTGGGGCTGCTCTTCAAGGTCTCAGCAGCCCCCTTCCACTGGTGGACTCCTGACGTGTACCAGGGCTCGCCGGTGCTGGTGACCACGTTCATGTCGGTAGCCACCAAGGTGGCGGCATTCACGGTCTTCCTCCGGCTCTTCTCGGCCACCTTCGCCCCCTACCGGGCGGAGTGGGAGATTCCCATCGCCCTGGTGGCGATCATCTCCATGGTCTACGGCAACGTCGTGGCGCTGAGCCAGAGCTCGGTGAAGCGGCTTTTGGCCTACTCCGGCATCGCCCAGGCCGGCTATGTGCTGATCGGGGTGGCGGTGGGGCGTCCCGATGGTACGGAGGCCTCGCTCTACTACCTCGCCGGCTATGCCTTCATGAACACTGGCGCCTTCGCCGTCCTCACCCTCCTGAGCCACCGCCACGAAGACTGCGACCGCTACTCGGAGCTGGCCGGGCTGGGTCAGCGGCAACCGCTGCTGGCGGCGCTGATGTCCGTCTTCATGCTCTCTCTGGCCGGCTTCCCTCTCACCGTGGGCTTCTTCGGCAAGTTCTTCCTCTTTTCGGCCGCCATCCACGACAGCCAACTCTCGCTCGCGGTCTGGGGGATTCTCACCTCGGCGGTGTCGCTCTTCTACTACCTGCGAGTGATCCTGGTGATGTACACGCCGGCGCCGGCGACCGGATTGGTCCTGGCGGTGGCCGGGCTCCCGCTGCGGGGGGAGACCGCGGAGGCAGCCCCGAGCGGCGCCGCCTGGCTCTCGGGCCGGGCCGTGGTGGCGCTTGCCGGTGCCGGGACCCTGATCCTGGGCATTCTCCCGGCGGTGATCTATACCCTGCTCCAGGGCATCAGCGTGGTCCGTGGCTGAGAGGTCCGGGAAGCCGGGAATGCGCCTGGAGGGGTTGGTCAGCCTGGTCATCCCCGTCCACAACGAGTCGGAGAACATGGCCCGGGTGATCCCCGCGGTCCGGACCGCTCTGGCCCAGCTCACCGCGAGCTTCGAGGTCGTTCTGGTCGACGATGGCAGCACCGACTCCACGGTGACGGTGGCCAAAGAGCAGATGGGGGAGCAGGGGGACCGCCTCCGGGTGGTCTCTCACCTGCGCCAGTCCGGTTACGGGATCACCGTGGCCGACGGGCTGCGGGCGGCGGCTGGAGACTGGGTTGCCTTCGTGGATGGCGATGGCCAGTTCGATCCGCTGGATCTACGCCTTCTGGCGGAGCTGGCCGACGAAGGCGACCTGATCGCAGGCTGGCGGATCCACCGCGCCGACCCGTGGCATCGCTCGGTGGTCAGCGGGACCTTCAATGTACTGGTCCGCATCCTCTATGGGATCCACTACCGGGACGTCGACTGCGGTTTTAAGCTGATCCGACGAAGCGTGCTGGAGGCGGCCAGCCCCATCCTGGCGCGTTCCGCGCTATTGAACACTGAGCTGTACTTCAAGGCCCGGCGATCGGGCTTCCGTATTCGCCAGGTGGGGATCGTCCACCACCCCCGGATTGCCGGAGTCCGCGCTGGAGGAAGGCTGATCCCGATCCTCAGAGCGGTACGCGAAGTCTTCCGGCTGCGCTTGGCCCTGGCGCGGGGCTGGAGGCCTCCGGCCCCGCGCCAGGAGCAACGGAGCTAGGCGGAGCCGGCGAAGCTGGCGTAGGTGGCGGCCAGTCCCTCTTGGAGGCCGACTCGGGCCGACCACGAAAGGTGGCGGCGGGCCCGGGCCGGGTCAAGGAAGTTGGAGCGCACCTCACCTGGGCGGGCGGGCAGGCGCTCGGCCGCGCCCCGGAATCCGGCCAGCCGGGACAGGGTCGCCACGATGTCCGTAACCGAGCTGGGCCGGCCGGTGCCTATGTTGAGGGTTCCCTGGAACTCGGTGAGGAGAGCGCGGAGGTTGGCCGCGGCCACGTCGCCCACGTAGGTGAAGTCGCGAGTCTGGCCGCCGTCCCCGGTGACCTGGGGCGCCAGGCCATCCCGCAATCTGGTGGAGGAGATCGCGACCACCCCGGCCTCGCCGGTGCCGTCCTGGAAGGGCCCATAGACGTTGCCGTAGCGAAGTGCCAGGACGTGGAGGCCGAAGGTCCGGGAGAACATTCCCAGGTATCCCTCGCAGGCGAGCTTGGCCGCCCCGTAGGGGGAGAGCGGCGCGGGCCGGTCGCCCTCGGCGCTGGGGAGCCGCCTGGCTCGGCCATAGATGGCACCCCCAGAGGAGGCGAAGACCATTCGGGGGCAACCGGAGTCGAGTGCTGCCCGCAGCAGGGCGACCGTCCCGACCACGTTCACCGTGGCGTCTGCAGCGGGGTCGCGCAGGGACCGGCTCACCCCCCCCTGGGCGGCGAGATGGATGATCGCTGAAGGCCGAAAGCGCAGCAGCGCGTCCCGCGCGGCCGGGCTGGCGATCTCCTCCCGGACCAGTTCCACGCCGTCCGGGATGGGCTCGCCGCAGGCGTGGCGGAAGTCGTCGATCACCAGCAGCTCGATCCCCCGATCCAGCAGCTGTCGCACGGTGTGAGTGCCGATGAAACCGGCCCCGCCGGTGACCACGACGCGCTGAGGGATCGATCTCACGGCCATCGTGGGGCCATACTAAGCGCGGATAGGGGGGCGTGTCGGTACGACCATCCCCAGAGCTTTCTCAGGTTGAGGGGTCAGGCTGGTCGCCGGCGCATCGGGTCGTGGGCATTCTGGATCCGGCTCGTCTGGGGCCGGACCGCCACTGGGGGTCACACCGGCTTGCAGGTGGTGCGGACTGGCGGCTCGGACCGGGCGGGGGGACCCGCCGGCGGTCCGCAGGACGGCAGGAGAGGCTGGGCGGCTTGGCGCAGCCTGACCGTTCCCTTGGTGCTGCTGCTGGTGCTGCGGCTGCCGACGCTCTTCGAGCCCCACTGGTACACCGACGAGGCGGGCTATGCCACCACGGCCTGGCTGATGGCCCACGGCAAGGTCCTCTACCTCACCACCTGGAACAACAAGCCACCCCTGCTCTTCTGGCTCTACCAGCTGGTCCTGGGGATCTTCGGGCCCCGCGAGCTCGGCCTCCACCTGCTCTCAACGTTGACCGAGGTGGCGGCCTTGGTGGGGACCTGGCGGCTGGCGGCGCGGTGCCTCAGCCCCCGGCGGGTCTGGATCGCGACTCTGGTCACGGCTTTCCTGATCTCCGCCCCGCTCCTCGGCGGCGACCTGGCACTCCCCGAGAATCTCCTCATCGCCTTCACGGTGTGGGGGATGGTGGCGATGACGGCGGCCCTGCGGACCGAGCGGCGGCGAACGGCTCTGATGCTGGCGGCCGCCTCGGGGCTGCTCTTTGGTTGCGGCTGCCTGATCCAGCAGACGGTGGTGGCGGACTTGGGGGTGGCGGTGCTGCTGCTCGTCCTCGCCGGCCGCAGAGGCTGGGGCTTGGGGCTGGTGACGGCGGCCACCGCCGCGGTGGTGGTGGCGGGGGTGATGGCCCCATTCATCGCGGCCGCCGGCCTCCACAACGTGCTCTCCTTCCTGGTGACCGGGTACTCGACCTATACCGGTTACGCCTTCCACCCTTCCTTCTGGTCGGTGTCGATCCGGCTCCTGGCCGGGATCCTGTTGCTGGTCGGGGTCCTCCTGGCCTGGCGCTGGCCCACTGAGCGACTGCTGCCCTGGCTCTGGCTGGCCACCCTGCTGCTCGGCTATGTGATCCCCAACCGCGCCTATGCGCACTTTCTGCTGCCGGCGGTGCCGGCGGGCGCGATCCTGATGGCCCGGATGGGCAAGCCCGACTGGCGAAATTGGCTCGGCCGAGCCAGGCTGGCGGGAGCCGCTTTGCTGGGGTCGGTGCTGGTCGCCAGCTGTCTGTGGGTGTCGCTGTTCGCTTCTGGCGTGAGCGGTGGCAGCCTGTTCACCGGCAAGCTGACCCTGCAGTACTACCCCGCCTTCGTGGGACGGCTGACCGGCCAGGTCAGCGAAACCTCGTACGTCCAGGTCTACGACGACCGTCCCCTGGAGGAGCACGACGCGGTGGCCTGGTTGGGCCAGAACCGACTGACCGGTGCGACTGCGGTGGTCTGGTCGCCGGATGCCTGGGCCTACCTGCTGGGAAAGCTCCAGCCGGTGCTGCCTGAGCCGACCATCTACATGAACTGGATCCTGCTTGGCCCCAAGACGCTCCTCCAGAGGGTGAGCAGCGCGCGCCCGGTGGTGGTGCTCGTGACCAGCGACTCCTACACCCAGTACGGCCCGATCCTGGCGCTGCTGCGACGCGGCTACACCGAGGTCCAGGCCTCCGCCAACGGGGAGCTCTGGGTCCGGTCGGACGTGGCGGCGAAGGTTCTCACGGCAGCCCAGGATCACACGGACCTGCGGCGGTCCGGGGGCTGAGGGGTGGACCTCCGCTCTTGGCTGGGGGTTGGGGCGGCAGGCGGAGGGCCCCATGGGAGTGGCCGCGCTCCAAGGACCAGGGACCGCTGGGCGGAACGCAGCCAACCGCGAGGCCACTGAGCGAGCTTGGTGGAGGGCAGCCTCGGGATCGAGCAGCTGCCTCCTGCCTCTGGCGTCGAAGGTGCGCTGCCCAGCGGACCTCGTTCCGCCGGGCGCTCCAGCGTGAGCTGCAGTCACCCCAGCACCCCCAGGCTCAGCGGCGCCATAGGCGAGGTCCGTCTGAGCGCCCGGGAGGCTTGGGTCGCGGTCGATCCCGCCGCCTATGATTGAGGCGCTCAACTCGGGGTGAGAGCGTCGCCTCCAGCGATGGGAGGATCAATGAGTCGGAGGGTCTCGGTCGTAGGGGCTGGCCACCTCGGTGCTGCGGTACAGATGGTGGAGGCGATCCTCTTGGACCGGCGGCAGATCCTCACCTGTGCCATCCGGATGGTGGGGGAGTACGGGATCCACGGTGTGGTGACGGGGATGCCAGTCAAGCTGGGAGCGGCAGGGGTCGTGGAGGTGGTCGAGGTGGAGCTCACACCCGCCGAGCGAGAGGAGCTGGGGCGGTCGGCGGACTCGATCCGTGAACTCGTCGCGGTCCTGGGCTGATGGCGGCGAGCCTGCTCGGACGCCGGACGGTCGACCTGCAGCTGCGACGCAGGCGGCTCTGGTGGCTATACCCGGCCAACGTGGTGGTCTGGCTGACCTTCTTCGGCCTCTACAGCCTCTGGACCATCGTCTTCTTCCACAGCGACCAGTTCCACCAGTACCTCTCGCCCTTCTACTCCCCCCAGGTGGCGGTGGGCCGGACGCCGGTCTCGCCCGCGCTGTTCATCTTCTACGTCCCGCTGGGGTTCCGGGCCACCTGCTACTACTACCGCAAGGCCTACTACCGGTCCTTCTTCGGGGACCCGCCAGCCTGTTCCCGAGTCGAGCCCTCCCAGATGGCCGCCCTGTCCCCGACCGGCCGGAGATCCTCCTACCGGGGCGAGTCGAGGCTTCCCTTCGTGCTCAACAACCTCCATCGGTTCTTCATGTACCTGGTGGTGGGCTTCGTGGTGGTGCTCTGGATCGACGCCATTCGGTCCTTCTACTACCAAGGCCACCTGGGTTTCGGGCTGGGCACCGGCCTGATGGTGGTCAACATGGTGCTCCTCACCGGCTACACCTTCGGCTGCCACTCCCTCCGGCACCTGGTCGGAGGCGGGGTGGACTGCTTCTCCTGTGTCCTGGCCGGGGTCCAGCGGCACCAGGTCTGGAAGGGGGCCAGCTGGCTGAACGCCAGGCACTCCGCCTTCGCCTGGCTCAGCCTCTTCAGCCTGATCCTCACCGACGGCTACATTCGCCTGCTCCAGTCTGGGGTCATCCACGACCCCCACCTGGGCTTCTGAGCCGTGACCGTCGAGACTGACTACGACGTCCTGGTCCTGGGGGCGGGCGGCGCCGGGATGCGGGCCGCGATCGCCGCTGCCGAGCAGGGCTGCCGGGTGGGGGTGGTCTGCAAGTCGCTGCTGGGCANNGGCGGCATCGCCGCGGCCCTGGGCAATCTCGATGAGGCGGACTCCTGGGAGGTCCACTTCGGTGACACCCTGAGGGGTGGGGCAATGCTCAACAACTGGAGGATGGTCGAGCTCTACACCCACGAGGTGATCGACCGGGTGATCGAACTGGAGCAGTGGGGCGGGGTCTTCGACCGGACCCCGGATGGGCGGATCAGCCAGCGCGCCTTCGGGGCCCACTCCTGGCGCCGGCTGGCCCACATCGGGGACCGGACCGGTTTGGAGCTGATCCGCACCTGCCAGGACCGGCTGGTCCACACCGAGGGGGTCACCGTGCACATGGAGACCACCTTGACCCGCCTGCTCAAGGATGGCGACCGGGTCGCGGGCGCCTTCGGCTATGACCGCGCCACCGGGGAGTTCGTGCTGATCCGGGCCAAGGCGGTGGTGCTGGCGACGGGGGGCTGGGGGCGGATGTTCCTCATCACCTCCAACTCCTGGGAGGGCACCGGCG
>PLTL01000273.1:0-1725 GCA_003164475.1 Candidatus Dormiibacterota bacterium
TTCATCTTCATCAAGCTGATCGACATGGCCCTGACCGCGCTGAGGATTGTGTGATGTTGCTGCACCTGCGCCGCTCCGTCGTCGCCATCGTGATCTTGACCGTGATCCTCGGCATCATCTACCCGCTGGTGACGACCGGCCTCTCCCAGTGGTGGTTCCCAGCCGAGGCCAACGGGTCGCTGACGGTCAACGGCTCCACCCTGGTCGGCCAGACCTGGAAGGGAGCGGGCTGGTTCCACGGTCGGCCCGATGCCGAGGACCCGATGGCGACGGGACCGACCAACCTGGGGCCGACCTCCAAGGCGCTGGCGGCCGCCGTATTGGCGGCCATCAAGGCCGAGGCGGCGCTCGGCGTCAAGAATCCACCCGCGAACCTGGTCACCACCTCGGGCAGCGGGATCGACCCCGACATCTCCCCGGCCGCGGCGCTGGTTCAGGTCGACTCGGTGGCCAGGGCTCGCGGCCTGACCCCTGCGGCCGTGAGGCGCCTGGTGATCGAAGAGGAGCAGGGCCCCTACCTGGGCTTCCTGGGAGCGCCGACCGTCAACGTCCTCGAACTCAACGAGGCGTTGGCGAAGCTGGTCCGGCGGAGCAGCTCCGGGGGCTGATACCGCGCGGATCAGGGGGCGGGGGGCGCAGCTCGTAGCCGATGCCCGGATGAGTCACCAGGAACTCTTCGTGGTGGACGCCCAGCTTGCGCCGGATGCGATTGGCATAGACGCGCAGATAGTGTGCGTCAGCGCCGTAGCGGCCCCCCCAGACCTGGGCGAGCAGCAGCTCCCGGGTCACCACCCGGCCCGCGTTGCGTGCCAGGTAGGCCAGCATCTCGTATTCGGTGGCGGTCAGCCGGACCCGGTTGCCCGCCATCGTGGCCGTGTGGGCGGCCAGGTCCATGACGAGCGGTCCAACGGTAAGCTCTGGGCCGCCGCCCTGCTCGTGGTGGTGACGCAGAGCCACTCGGATCCGAGCCTCCAACTCAGCCATGCCGAAGGGTTTGGTGATGAAGTCGTCAGCGCCGGCGTCGAGCGCAGCGACCTTGCGGTCCTCCTCCCCGTGAGCGGAGAGGATCAAGATGGGAACCTCAGTCCAGCCTCGGAGGTGGCGGCACACCTCGATGCCATCCATGTCCGGAAGTTGGAGGTCGAGCACCACCACCTCGGGGCGGTGCAGCGCCGCCGCCGCCAGCCCCTCGGTTCCGTTCTCGGCCGAATGGAGCTCGTAGCCGCGAGCCCGCAGGCCGATGCTGAGGGCGCGAACGATCGCCGGCTCATCGTCGATCAGCAGCAGACTGGGCATGCTTCCGCGACGACTCTAGGCGGGCCGGAGGAGCAGGTCGAGTTGGAGACCTCCGTGCGGGCCGGAATGGGCGCTGATGCGTCCGCCGTTGGCGGACACGAAGGCCTGGCAGATCGCCAGGCCGACACCGCCCTGTTCCGCGGTCCCGCCTAGGCGGCGGGCCTCAGGTGTCCCTCCAAACAGACTTGCCAGGCGCCCGGGTGCCAGCCCGGGGCCCTGGTCGAGGACCTGTAGCTGGGCCCAGGCGTCCGCACGGCGGCCGCGGATGGTGACCGGGGTTCCCTTGGGGGTGTGTCGCACCGCGTTCTCAAGCAGGTTGACCAGCACCCGGACGATGAGGGCCCGATCCACCAGCACCCGCAGGGAGCTCTCGACCTCAACGGTGAGGGGAAGGTCGTCGAGGCGGCCCTGCATCGCCCCGACTGCCTA
>PLTL01000273.1:1768-12775 GCA_003164475.1 Candidatus Dormiibacterota bacterium
GCGGGGTGCGGAGATCATGCGCCACTGAGCCCAGGAGCGCGCGGCGCCAGGAGTCCACCTCGGCTAGCACCTTGCTGCGCAGGGCCTCCTCCCGCAGCTGGGCCCGCTCGACCGCGAGGGCGGCATGGTTGGCGTAGGTGGTCAGAAGGCGTTGCTCGGAGGGAAGCAGCGCCGGGCCGGACAGGAGCAGAACTCCGATCGAGCGCTCCGCCGTGGTCAGCGGTAGGGTCCGTAATCCGGAACGGCCGGCCAGGGCCATCCTGGAGGCGGGGGCAACTACGGTCTGGTCATCGCTTCCGGCCTCGGCTGGCAGCGGCTGACCCGCCAGCGCCGCCACCGCGAGCCGGTCGCCGCTGGGCAAGAGCACCGCCGCCGAGGTGAGCCGGAACTGGCGCTGGAGTGTGTCCACAATCGAGGCGAGCAGCTGGTCCAGGGGCTTGTCACCGATGAGGAGATCAGAGACCTCCAGGAGCTGACGAGTGTCCTCCGTTTGGCGCCGAGCCTGGAGTCTGGTCTGCTGCAGATCGAACACCACCCGGGCCACCACGAGCATCACCGCCAGGTAGACCCCGAGGGTGATCCAGTCCCGGCCCGAGGAGACGGCCAGCGTCATGTAAGGACGGATGAAGAAGAAGTCGTAGGCGAGAAACCCGATGGCGACGGCGGCGAGCCCTGCGACCCAGCCCCCCAGGGAGACGGCGCACACCACCGGGATCACCAGCACGAGTCCGCTGGTCGCAGCGCCGAGATGGGCCCGAAGGGGCAGCATCAGCAGGGTGAGCACGGTGGTCAGTGCCAGGGAGGAGAGAACACCCGGAGCGAGACCTCGACCCCGTGACCTGAGCAGCTCAGCCATGGCCGCCCGGCCCGGGCTTGTGGGGGGCGATCCCGGCGGTCTCCTGCGGCTTGGCGATCACGTGAACGTCCAGACCGGCGACGGCGGCCGCCCTGAGGATCTGCCTGACCCGTCCCGACTTGTGCCAGCCCCGATCCTGATTCGCGCCGACGACCAGCTGGGTGATGTGGTGCTGGTGGGCGTAGGCGACCAGCGCAGGCGCGACGTCGTCGCCCCGAATGGTCTCCCACTCCCCGCCGAGGCTGCCGGCGAGGTCCTCCAGTCGGGCCAGTTCCTTGGGATCAGAGGCAGGCCTCGAATCACCGGCGATCACGTGAACAGCCTTGAAGTCGCACTTGAACCGGCCCGCCATCCGGGCCGTCCGTTGCAGGATGTGGTCGGCGGAGGGCCTTGCGGCCACGCCGACCAGGATGTGCTCGGTGGTCTCGACCGGGCCCGCCAGGTTGGCCACCTCGGCCAGGAGCACCTCCTCAGTCTCGTCGGCGACGAAGCGGAGGGCCAGGTCGCGCAGGATGGTCAGGTTGTGGGAGCTGAAGAAGTGGGTGAGGGCGGTAGGGACTCGGTCAGGCGGGTAGACGTTGCCGTGGACCATCCGCCGCCTGAGCTGCTCCGGAGAGGAGTCGACCAGCTCGGTCTGGTCGGCGCGGCGGACGACCCAGTCGGGGACCCGCTCCCGGATCTTGGTGCCGGTCATCTCCTCGATGCTGTCGGCGAGGCTCTCCAGGTGCTGGATGTTGACCGTACTGATCACGTTGATCCCGTTGTCGAGGATCTCGAGGATGTCCTCCCAGCGCTTGGCGTGGCGCCCGCTTCCGGGGACGTTGGTGTGGGCCNNGGTGTGGGCCAGCTCGTCGATCAGGGCCACCTCCGGCTTGCGAGCCAGGACCGCATCCAGGTCCATCTCCTCGAACTGGCTGCCCCGGTAATTCACCGTGACCCGGGGAACGACCTCTAGGTCGCGCACGAAGGCGGCGGTGTGGGCCCGCCCGTGGGTCTCGACAAAGCCGATCACCACATCACGTCCGCGCTGCCACCGGCGCCAGCCCTCATCGAGCATGGCGCAGGTCTTGCCCACGCCGGCGGCGGCACCGAGGTAGAGCCGGAACCTGCCGGCCGGAGCGACCAGGGTTTCGGCTTGCGGCGGGGCGGCGCCTGGGTCAGCCGCCTCGGGTGGGACTTCCGAACTCATGCGAGAAGCGTACCTGCCCACGGCCCGTGCTTCCCACCTCCGGTCCCCCGTCGGACCGGTAGACTCGGCTGGCCTGGAGGGCACACCAGTGCGGTCGGTTGGAGTCCATGAACGCTGTCTTCATCGTTGGCGCTCTGCTGATCAGGGCGCTGCTGACCCGGAAGCAGGCCGGAACCCGGATCTGGCTGGCGCTGCACTTAGCCGTGATGATGGGGCTGGACTTCACCCTGGCGCGGCCGCCCACGATGGTGGCCATGCCTGGCGCCCCGAGAGAGATCCTCGTCCGGGTGACTGGGGCGGAGGGGCCAGGGTTGGGCAGGGTACTCGCGGCCGACTCTGGTGCCGCGACGGCGGACTGCCGCTGGCGTTGTGGGTGGAGACAGTGCCGGTGACGGGCGGCCGTGCCCCCGGTGGGGCTGGGGCGGGCGCCGGCCGCTACCGGGGCCCGATCCGGATCGATATGGAGCTCACCCTCGGGGCTCGGGACGCTGGGCTCTGGGTCCGCGGCTTCGCGGTCGAGGGCCGTCCGAGCGGTCGGACGGGGCCGAGGCCGTGAAGCGGTCCCTGGGGGTGGCCGTCACGGCAGTGGCTTTGCTGGCGCTGACCAGTTGCGCCGGGATCAATCCCCGGGTTCCGTTGAAGTTCACCGCTGCCCATGGGCGCTTCGCGGTGCAGGTGACTCGCCAGGTGGTGAGGGCGGCGGCCAACCACCAGGTGCCGCTCCAGACCCTGACTGAGAAGGATCTGGTCCGGATCGACTCGCTCCTGCCGGGCCCACCGACCACGGTGACCCTCACCGTCGGGGATCCGGACCAGATCCTCCCCAGCACCGGCACCAGTGGCTTCACCGATCCCGAGAGCGGGGCCGTCACCATCGGCCTCTACCCCTACTGGGCCGAGGAGCCCCCGGACTTCGCCGGGTGGCTGGCGCGGACCCTGGCCGGGCAGGTGAGCCACAGCGTGAGGGTGGAGGCGGGTCCCGGGCTGGGCACCACCTTGCTCGACCAACTGGTGACCGAGGGGGTCGCGACCGCCTTCGATGAGGCGGCGTTCCCTGGTCCGAAGGACCCTTGGGTGGAGGCGCTGAGTCCGCTCCAGGAGTGCCAGCAGTGGCAGCACCTGAAGCCGGTGCTCAACCGTGTTGGCCTCTACCAGCAGGTGATGACGGGAGGTCCGGTGCAGCGGTCGATCTTCGCGGAGTCGACGATGCCACCTCTCACCGGGCTCGCCATCGGCTACCAGATCCTGGCCCACTACCTGCGCAGGCACCCGTCTCAGCGTTGGGGGGAGCTGGTCACCACCTCGGGCGGGGCGATCTTCGCCCACAGCGGTTTCGCTCCCTGCCCGGCCGCCTGAGCCACAGCCCAGACGAACGCGCTGGCTCCTCTAGGCGAACCCCGGGATGCGGTGGAGCTGGCGGGTGGGTCAGCGAAGGAGGGCGTCGACCGAGATCTTCCCAGGACCGGTCAGCGCGATGGCGGCCGCTGCCAGCCCCAGGACCAGGGCGAACTCATAGCCTCCCTGGCCGTAGAACCCGCTCTTCCAATGGGCTCCGCCCACCGCCACGGCCATGTTGCCCGCGAGCACCGCTGCCGCCAGGGGGGTGGCGATCCCTGCCGCCAGCGCCAGCCCGCCGCCGAGTTCAGCGCCGCCGCTGATCCAGGCCGAGAGCTCTGGGGCCGGAACTCCCATTGTCTTCAGCGCCTGGCCGAACTGCTCTGGTCCACTGCTCTCCCAGCCCGCCGCGTAGTTGGGCCCGAACACCCGGGAGAGGAGTTCAGGAGGCTTGCGGCCGGGACCTCCCAGCAGCTTGGGAAGTCCGTGGGCGGCCAGGGTGGTTCCCACGCCGACTCGCAGCAGCAGCAGACCGGCGTCGCGGCGAATGGACATCTCTTCGACGACCCCCATCACGGCGGGCGACCGGCTGGGCGGAGCCGGCGGTCCAGATTGCGTTCGCAGCCACTGTACCCGATGGGCGAGGGTGTGCGGCGGTCTGCGACCTGGGGGGAGTTGGGCATCTGACCCCCGACTGGTGAGTGGCGGAGGGACCGCCGCAGCTGACCTGGCTCTGGAGGCAGGCCGCGCCCGGCGCGGGCGGTGGTGAGTTTGCCGTGCCTCACGTCGGCCTGCGAGGGAGCTGGGGTCGGCAAGTGAGCGGCAGCCCGTTCCGAGGTCCGCGAGTGGCGCCGCAGAGCCAGGGAGTGCGAGCCGGTGCGAAGGGTGCCCTTGGCGGCTTGGCAGCGGAATCGCGAGCGAGTACGCTGCTGGCGCGGGTCTCTCGATGGAGGCCGGCGCCGTATCAGCGCGACCACGGGACTGCCCACAGATCTCTGACCGGTATTGGCGTCCAAACGCGGAGTCCCGGGCTGGGATCCCCGTCCTGGCCGATAGGTCTGGTCGGGCACCGGATGCCGGCGGCGCGATGCCCTCACCGTGGCGGCGGCCTGGGTTGTAATGGGCTTCCTCTCGGGATTCCATGGGGTCGTCGCCCTAGTCCTACTCTGCAGCCTCCTGTTTGCCGAGGAGGCCGGCGTTCCCCTGCCCTTCGCCCCTGGAGAGCTGACCCTGGTGGTGGCCGGGCTCTTGGTGGCCGCGGGTGGACTGGACCTCTTCATCTTCATCCCCTGCGCCTTTGTCTCCTGCGTCGCTGGGTCGGCCCTCGGTTACAGCTGGGCCCGTCTGGTCGGGGAGAAGGGGCTGGAAACGCTGGCGGCACGTCTGCATCAGGGGAGCGCCCTGGAACGGATTTCCAAGCGAATCCGGGCCGCTGGCCCGGTGAGGATCGGGGTCACCCGTCTCATACCCGGCTTGCGCATCTACACAACCCTGGTGGCCGGGGCGGTCGGGGTCAGCCGGCGCACGTTCTTCGCCGGGATGGTTCCGGTGACCGCGATCTGGGTGACCGTCTTCGTGCTCCTGGGGGCGCTGGTCGGGGTTCCCGTTGAGCACTTCTTCGACCAGGTGGAGAAGCTCGGCCTCCAGGGAGGGATCCTGGTCGCGATCGGGGTGGGAGGCTATGTGGCCATCCGGCGGGCGCCAAGCACGGCGGGGTCACCCCTGATGCACCTGTCGGGGCCGGTGCGGGTCGGGCTGGCGGTCGCGGTCGACGCGGCGGTGGTGGCCAGCATCGTGGCCGGCCTCCTTTCATTGGTGAGGCTGGTGACGGGAGCCGGGGTGAAGGCCGGCTGGGCGGATGGCGTCGTGGTGATCGCTGCGATCAGCGTCCTTTACCTGCTGCTGCTCCGGCGGGGCGCCGGGTCCACCGTGGGCGAGGCGCTCCTGAGAACGTCGTATCGACATCGAATTCGGCCCCACATAGGCCGACCGCGGCCCACGGTCACTTCCGATCCGGGCCAGCTTTCCGTCATGGCTCGACGGATGGGGATCCTGGCCTCGGCTCCGCGGCTGCTCGTGGCTCAGGCCTTGCTGGAGAGGTGGACCACCACCGAGGAGCTGGAGAGGACGACCCATCTCACCCCCGAGGAGGTGCTGTACCACCTCTCCGTTCTCGAGGAGGCCGAGCTGGTGGACCGTCGAGGCTCACCCGAGCCGGTGAGTTACCGGGTCAGGGAGGCATCGGTACCCTGGCTGGCGACGGTGATCTCCGGCGTGGTGCCGCAGTCGGCTGACAGCTGATCCAGCCAGTCGTCGTCGGTCCGGTTGGAAACCGTCAAGGGGAGGCCGCCGCGAGATCCCTTCGGCGCCTGCCAGCCGATCTCTCGCGGCTGCGGCGCCGAGCTGGGACACCAACTACGAGCGAGGCTCGGTGGGCTCGGTGGGGGTTAGCGGAGCCCGGAGCGGGCCGGGGCTGGGGAGTGATCCGAGCCAGCTCCTGGGGTCGTCCGGGCAGGAATGTCATGGTGCCTGACTTGAGCAGGCGGGCGGTGTCTACGAACCGGAGCTCCGGGGCGCCGAGGCGCCGGAGGTTCCGCCATTTGTCGGATTCATCCTCGCTGAGGAAGGTGAGAGCCCTTCCCCGGGCCCCGTTGCGGGCCGTTCGTCCGACCCGGTGGGTGAGCCAGTGCGCGGTGTCGGGTAGCTCGTAGTTGACGACCAGGCCTACGTCCTCGACGTCGATGCCGCGAGCGGCGACATTGGTGGCCACCAGGACCGTGGTTTGGCGGCGGCGGAAGGCGGCGATCGAGCGATCGCGGGCCGGCTGGGACAGGTTGCCCTGGAGCTCCGACGTCGAGTGGCCCAGCGCGGTCAGGTCGCGGGCCAGCTTCTTGACCCCATGCTTGGTGCGGTGGAAGACGATGCTCGACTCGGATTGTTCGAGCAGCTGACTCAGCACCATCACCTTCTCTTCCCGTGGCACCGAGAGCAGCCCGTGCTCCAGAGCTGATTCGGCCTCCGGTGCGACCGCCACTCTGGCCGGATCCACCAGGTGCCGGTGGGCCAGGCTCGCCACCCAGTCAGGCATCGTCGCCGAGGCGAGGAGGGTCTGGCGGCGGGCCGCCGTGGTGCGTTGGTCGGTTCGCCTGATGATCGCCTCAACATCCCTGGCGAAACCGGCGTCCAGCATCTCGTCGGCCTCGTCCAGGACCAGGATCTCCACCGCCCCCAGAAGCGCCGCCCCGCTCCCGGACAGGTCAACCAGCCGGCCCGGGCAGCCGACGATCACGTCCGCCTGGCGGAGCTCGCCGATCTGCTTGCCGTACCCGACCCCGCCGAAGACGAGGACATGTCGCAGCCCCGGGTCAAGCTGTCCCAGCACGGCACCGATCTGGGTGGCCAACTCTCTGGTGGGGGTCACGATCAGCGCCCGCGGCTCGCCAGCTCGATGTCGGCGCAGCCGGTCCACGATGGGAATCAAGAAGGCGAGCGTCTTTCCGGACCCGGTGGGGGACTGGATCAGGCAGTCGCGTCCGGCCTGCAGCAGGGGGATGGCGGCGGACTGCACGGGCGTTGGCTGGGTGATCCTCAGTCGGAGGAGGGTCTCGCAGGTGCGTGGTCGCACTCCGAGATCTGCGAACGAACTCATATTTGGATGCCTCTGGGCGGAAACGCCCCGCGTGACCTCGTCAACTCGGCTAGCAGCGTTCTCGAAGATGCCGCTGTGCCAGCGGGACGAGGGATCACCAAGAGGCTGGAGCCGGTGAGGACCGGCTTCGGCGTTGATCCTAACACCTGTCCCGCGCAGGCAGCGGCGGCGGTCCCGTGCAGCCGGGGCAGCCTCCGGCTGAGTCGCGGGGGAGCTCGGCGGCGGTCCCCCAGGCATCAGGTTCGACTGGGCCTACACTCCGAGAGCTTCCAGGGCGGGCCGCTGCATCTCACCGTTGGTGGAGAAGGGTGGACGAGCAGAGTGAGGCAGCGGGCCCGCACGTCTTCCTCGGGCTGTCCCAGGTCCTGCCGGGGCCGGTCTTCCTGGCTTCCGGGGTCTCAAGCTGAGCCGGCCTCGAGAACGGCTGCGGGCGCGACTGAAGCGGGTCGAGGGCTGGTCGGCGTCAGGGAGGAGGGCAGCCAGTACCCCTGGGGTCTCCGGTCCGAGGGGAGCCGCCTACTGGCCGACGCCGTCCTGCCGACCTCCGCGCTCATAGTGGGGGCGGACCTGTCGACCCCCACCGCTTCTGATCAGGTCGGATCCGGCTGGGGTGGATCGGCTGGGCCCGGATTTAGGGGACAGAGCGCCCCGGAGCAGATGGGGCATTGAGGCAGGGAGTCAAAGATGGAACCCAATCCAGTTCGCTGGATCTCCGAGTTGCGGCGTTCCCACGATGAGCTTGCCCAGCTGGTTACCTCCCTGACCTACGCGCAACTGCGCGCAGGCTCGGCCTGCACCGACTGGAGTGTTTCCCAGGTGCTCTCTCACCTCGGCAGCGGTGCCGAGCTGGCTCTGATGACGCTTCAGGCCGCATTGGCTGGGGGTGAGCCGCCCATCCGTGAGACCAGTGTCTCGGTTTGGGGCCGCTGGAACGGCATGAGCCCCGAGGAGCAGGCCTCAGGCTTCCTGGAATGGGACACCCGGCACCTGGAAGCGCTTGAGGGCCTGAGCCAAGACATCCTTGCCCATCTGAAGGTGAGGATCTCATTCCTCCCCGAGCCGGTCGACTCGGTGGGGCTGGTGGGGTTGCGGCTGGGAGAGCATGAGCTCCACAACTGGGACATTCGGGTCAGCTTCGATCCCGGAGCCACGATCGCAGACTCGGCAGCGGAGCTGCTGGTCGACCGGCTGCCGATGATGATGCCCTGGATCGGCCACGGCGATGCTCTGGTCAAGCCCCCAGCGCGCCTGGCGGTGAGCACCATCGCACCACCGCGCCGCTGGACCCTGGAGCTGGGGCAGCAGGTCGCCTTGTCCGAGCCGGCGCCGGGCAGCGATGGCAGCCTGGAGGCTCGGGGTGAGTCCCTGCTTCGGCTCGTCACCGGTCGCATTCGGCCTGACGACGCCGCCAGGGTGGCCCTGACAGGCCCGATCGGGCTCGCCGACCTGGCTCGGGTCTTTCCCGGCTTCTAGATCGGCCCGAAGCGCAAGTCCCGGCCCTTCGCACGAGTGGTGAACGTGTCCCCCGGGTGAGGCTCCCGCTGGCCGGCCGCAATCGCGCCGACCGTTCGCTAGGGAGCGGGCCCCGATCCTCGCGGGCCGGGTCCTGTCCGGTGTGTCCCAGGTCAAGTCCAACGCTGAGCCGCCGGCGACGCCGGGCTTCCCCACGGGAAAGGTGCCCGAGGACCGGGGCCGCAGCCCGGACCCCGGTGGAGGCCGCGAGGTCGTCGCCACCGAACTGTCCGAGCCTGCCGGGAGCACATGCTCGCGCCCGATCGATCCGATCGGTGGCTGGTGCTCCAGCTAGGCCGCCATCCCCGGGGAGAGCTGGGGCGGCCCTCCGCCAGAACGGCGCGTAGGGGTCCTCGGCGTCCGCGCCGGCACGGGACGGTGAAGGCCACGGCGATTCGGCTTCTGCTGCGGCTTGTACGCCTCAACTCAGGTGGGCCCTCCACGCTGGGCGGCAGCCCCGAGCGTGGAGGTGAGAGGGGAGCTCCGGTCGAGATGGTCCCGAACGTCCCGGCTCACACCGGAGGGTGGCCCATGGCGCTCGAGTCCTCGGGGTGGCGCCGTGAGGAGATCGCCGGTGTGCTCCGAGCCGAGCTGCTGGCGGTCGTCACCGCCGTCCCCACCTCGCCGCCGGGGGTGGAGGCCGGGGGTGGGGGGCTGGTTGGTAAAGTACGGGGGTGCCCGGCCTGCCACGAGCCACGCGATGATCCCGAGAGACGTCGCGTCTCTGCCTGACCTCTCAGACGGGCGTCCTCGGGCGGGGCNNCCGTGCGGAGCCGGCGGCCCCTCTACCTGGACCTGCTACCTCCCTGCAACGCGGGCTGTCCCGCTGGGGAGAACATCCAGTCCTGGTTGGAGCACGTCGAGGCCGGCCGTTACGAGGAGGCTTGGCGGGCGCTCGTCGTCGACAATCCGCTCCCGGCGATCCATGGCCGGATCTGTTACCACCCCTGTGAGTCCGTGTGCAATCGCGCCGAGCTCGACAGCGCGGTTTCGATCCACTCCGTCGAGCGTTTCCTGGGCGATCTGGCCCTGGAGCGGGGGTGGGCGTTCCCGCCGCCACCCGCGGGCAGCGGCAAGCGGGTCCTGGTCGTCGGTTCCGGGCCGAGTGGGCTGTCGGCGGCCTACCACCTCGCCCGTCTCGGGCACGAGGTCGAGATCCGCGACGCCGNNCGGCCACGAGGTCGAGATCCGCGACGCCGGGGCCGATCCCGGCGGAATGATGCGCTACGGCATACCCGCCTACCGGCTGCCCCGAGAGGTGCTGGACGCCGAGGTGCGACGGATCGAGGCGATGGGGGTGCGAATCACCGGTGGGCACCTGGTCGAGGACCTGGCCGCCGAACGTCGTGAGGGTGGCTTTGACGCCGTCTTCGTGGCCGTGGGGGCGCACCTGTCCAAGCGCGTCGACATCCCGGCCCGGGATGCTGGGCGGATCGTCGACGCGCTGTCGTTCCTGCGCAGCGTCGCCTCCGGGGAGCGACCCGTGATCGGTCGGCGCGTGGCGGTCTACGGCGGGGGCAACACGGCCATGGACGCGGCCCGGACCGCGCGGCGCCTGGGTGCCGACGACGCGCTCATCGTCTACCGACGCACCCGCGCCCAGATGCCTGCCCATGAGGAGGAGGCCGAGGACGCCGAGCGTGAGGGCGTGCGCATCAACTGGCTGCGGACGATCACCGCCTTCGACGGGCCGACGCTGACCGTCGAGGCCATGGAGCTGGATGAGACCGGATTCCCTCAGCCCACCGGGCGCTTCGAGGAACTCGCTGCTGACACGATCATTCTCGCCCTCGGGCAGGACACCGACACGACCTTCCTGAGGGCGGTTCCGGGTGTGGAGTTCACCCGGGACGGCACCGTGGTGGTGTCGAGCTCGATGATGACCGGAAGTCCTGGCGTGTTCGCCGGCGGCGACATGGTGCCGGCCGAGCGCACCGTCACGGTGGGGGTGGGGCACGGTAAGAAGGCCGCCCGCCACATCGACGGCTGGCTTCGGGGCGTGGTATCCGCGCCCGCGCCCAAGCACGAGAAGGCGGAGTTCGACCAGCTGCATCTGTGGTACTTCGGCGACGCGGCCCGGCGCCGCCAGCCCGAGCTCGCGCCCGAGGCGCGGATCTCCGGCTTCGGCGAGGTGGTCGGTGGCCTGTCGGTCGTGGAGGCCAGCTATGAGGCGGGGCGGTGCCTGTCATGCGGGAACTGCTTCGAGTGCGATGGCTGCCTCGGGGCCTGCCCGGAGGACGCGGTGATCAAGCTCGGAGTGGGGTCGCGCTACCGCTTCGATTACGACCTCTGCACGGGATGCGGCACCTGCTTCGAGCAGTGCCCCGTGCATGCGATCGAGATGGTGGCGGAGGAGGGCTGATGCGGACGACCCTTGACGGGAACGAGGCGGCGGCGTCGGTTGCATTCCGGCTGAATGAGATCTGCTGCATCTTCCCGATCACACCGTCCTCGCCGATGGCCGAG
>PLTL01000121.1 GCA_003164475.1 Candidatus Dormiibacterota bacterium
GGACGCTGTGCAGAACTCCTGGCGCTGCCGGAACGGCCTCCACTCCCGGATGGCGGGCAGCATTGCTTACGACTGTGCCCGACCCGTGGAGCGCGACCGTCCCTGGATGGCGCCCCGAAGGCGAGGAGGTGGTTTCGGGGCTGCGGTGAGGTGCTGGCGTCGGGTCGATCCCTCGAAATGGGTCCGGTAGGCCATCGACGCAGCCCATAATCGTGCGATCGCGCGTATGGGGTACCGAAAGAAGGAGAGGGCCCGAGATGGCCAGGTTAGAGGAGGTGCTACAAGGCACCGCTGACCCCACCGTGACACCCTTCGCCCCGATCGTGCCGGGTCAACTCGTCACAGGTCCCCTGTTCAACGAGCCGATGCGGATCGAGACGGTGCTGGCGAGTGGCCCGACGGCCTGGGTGGTGGGTCTTGTCGGGACTGAGTCCGAGCGCTTTCGCAAAGTCACGCTGACTGCGCATGATCTAGACCAACTCACTGTCTTCGACACGACACACTCCTTCGACGGAGATGGCCGCCTCTTGAGGCTCGGTCTCCAGGCGTACGCCCTTGGCATCGCCTACGAGTTCGATCCGTACTTCGGACTGTCGATCTCGCGTGTGGACCCCCTTCCCCACCAGCTTGAGGCGATCTACGACTATCTGCTCAAGCTCCCCCGCGTGCGCTTCCTACTCGCCGACGACGCCGGGGCGGGCAAGACGATCATGGCCGGCCTGCTGATTCGAGAGTTGGAGTTGCGCGGTCTTGCCGAGCGCATCTTGATCGTCTGTCCGGCAAACCTTGCTTTCCAATGGCAGCGCGAACTCAAGGAGAAGTTCGACACCAAATTCCTCGTGATGAGGGGCCAGGACATCCGCGAGCAGTACGGCGTGAACCAATGGCTGGAGCGCAAGCGGGTGATCACGTCCCTTGACTTGGCCAAGCGCGCTGACGTTCTCCCGGGGCTTCGCCAAGTCCAGTGGGATCTGGTGATCGTGGATGAGGCGCACCGCATGTCTGCATCCGACGAGTCGCACAAGAGTCTGCGATACCGGCTGGGAGAGCTCCTCCGCGACACGTCCGATCATATGCTCCTGCTGACGGCGACTCCCCATAAGGGTGACCCTCAGAATTTCAGCCTCTTCCTGCAGCTGCTGGACGTTGACGCATATGCTGACGTGAAGTCGATTCACGAGGCGATGGACCGCCGCCGAGCGCCATTCTATTTGCGCCGCACCAAAGAGGCGATGGTCTACTTCCCTGAGCGTAGAGCGGACGGCACCTGGGTCGCGAAACCGATTTTCACGAAGCGGATCCCTCATACGGTGGATTTCATCATCGACGGGGACGAGTTCGACCTCTATCGCGACGTAACACGATTCGTTAAGCGTGAGAGCGCCCGCGCCGCAGCTCAAGGTGAGGACCCCCGAGCTCGGGCCATCGGATTCTTGATGTCGCTATACCAGCGTCGGCTCGCTTCAAGCACTCGCGCCATGCGACGTTCGCTCGAGAACCGCGCCCGTCGCTTGGGAGAGGGTCTCACACGCGCGCAGGATCTTGCTCGTCAGGCGCCGCCAGAGCTTCCTGATCCCGAAGAGATCGACGAAATGGAAGACAGCGAGCGTGAACGGCTGGAGGCGACGCTCGAGGCGATCACTCTTTCTCAGAATGCGGAGCAGGTCCGCCATGAAATCGAGGAGCTAGGGCACCTCGCGGCTCAGGCTCAAGCTGTCGAGGATTCAGGCATGGAGGCCAAACTCTCCAAACTCAAGGAGCTTCTCAACAACGAAGGCTTCTTCGATCACCCGGATCAGCGTTTGCTGCTATTTACGGAGTTCAAGGACACGCTGGACTATCTCGTGGAGCGTTTGCAGTCCTGGGGTTTCCACGTTGGGCGCATCCACGGCGGCATGAAGTCGGGATCGCGCGATGAGGTGGGTACGCGCCTTCATGCCGAGCAGCAGTTTCGCGAAGGTGAAACCCAGGTTCTCGTTGCAACCGAGGCTGCGGGCGAGGGAATCAACCTCCAAGCGTGCAACATCCTTTTCAACTACGACATCCCTTGGAATCCGAACCGTCTGGAACAGCGCATGGGCCGCATACACCGCTATGGTCAGCGCAAAGACTGTTTGATCTTCAACTTCGTGGCGACCAACACCATCGAGGGTCGCGTGCTGCAGCGGTTGCTTGAGAAGCTTCAGGAGATCCGTGACGCGTTAGATGATGATGGGGTGTTCAACGTCGTTGGCGAAGTGTTACCCGCAGCGCATGTCGAGCGGGTCCTACGCGATTACTACGCGGGGCGACTGGGGGATGCCGACCTTGAGGAGCGTCTGCTCCGGAATGTCGACGAACAGCAGTTTCGTGCTATATGCCAAAACGCTTTGGAAGGTTTGGCTAGCAAGAAGCTCAACCTGGAGATGTTGATTGAGCGGCGCGCACGGGCTCAGGAGCAGCGCGTCGTGCCGGAGACAATCGCGCGCTTCCTTCGGGAGGCGGCGGAATTTGTGCCGATGACGCTGAGGGACGTCCCGAGTCTGCCCTTCACGTTCGATCCGGCCCGCACACCATCGGTTCTCCGAGGGTACGAGAAAGGCGAAGATTGGAGACTTGCTGGGCTTGCGGACCGCTACCCGCGCTGCTCCACCGACCGTGATACCGCGGAGACGGAAGCGCTTGAGTGGGTGACCCCAGGTCATCCGCTCTTTGAAGCGATCCGACGGCACACTCGCGTGCGGGCGCTTGACGCTCTCGGAGCAGGGGCAACTTTCTACTCCCTGCGGCACGAAGCCCCAGCACGCATTGACTTCTACAGGGCGCGAGTCGTAGACGGGCTGGGTCAGATCGTCCACGAACGCCTATTCGCAGTGGAAATCACCGCCGAGGGCGAGCCTCACCTGCAAGAGCCAAGCCTTCTGGGCGATTTCTCACCGGCTGACGCGCCCGCGGAGATGCCGGCAGTCGCGAGCCGGCCGCAGCCTTCGACCTGGCTCTACGAGCACGCGCTTGCGCCGTTTCTCGACGAGACGCGCAAGGATCGCCAGGCAGAGGTCGGACGGGTCAGCGCGCACGTCGAGCTCTCCCTGACGGAGTTGCTCCAGCGGGCGGACGACGAGATCGGACGTACGGCCTCCGACGTGGAGCAGAAGTTGGCTGGTGCCGAGGGGCGGCTTGCCCAAGCGGAGGCTCGCCACGCCGAGCTACTTGCCCGTCGCGAGCGGCGGCGGATCGATTTGGAGCGCCAACGAGCGCTCACCCTGCAGTCGGTGGAACGGCTCGCGAGCGTCCTGGTGCTGCCCCATCCCGAGCGCGAGGCGCCTGAGGTCAGACGCCTCAAGCCGAACTTTGAAACCGAAGCCACTGCGATGCGCGTCGTCATGGAGCACGAACAGGCACAGGGCCGCCAAGTTGCCGACGTCTCCGCGAAGAATCTGGGATACGATGTCACCAGCCTCGATCTGACCTCTGGTGACTTGAGGCTGATAGAGGTGAAGGGTCTCGGCGCTCCGAGGGGGACGATCCTTCTCACGCCGAACGAACGCCGTGTCGCCGAGGATCGCCCCGACTGCTTCTGGCTCTACGTCGTGACCGATTGCGACAGGATACCCACGCTCCAGGGGCCGATCCGTGACCCCGCTCGGCTCGACTGGACGGAGGTTAGCAAGGTTGCGCACTACTATCTTTCGGTCGACGCCATGACAGCGCCGATGGAAGTCCACGGGGATTCGCCTCCCTACGATGGGGCGTCATGATCCCCAAGGACTGCAAGCGTCTGGCCGAAGTGGACTTCCCCATCGCGGAAGTGTCACGCCACTCGGCGCGTGAGAAGTCGATCCGGCACGGCCATCCGAGCACGCTGCACCTGTGGTGGGCCAGGCGGCCACTGGCGTCGAGCCGCGCGGTTCTATTGGCACTTCTGCTGCCGGATCCCTGCGATGTGCTCTGCCCACCGCAGTTCAAGGCTGAGGCGCGCAAGCTTTTGCTGAAAGTCGGAGGGTGTAACCCTGGCACCACCGACAGCAGCATGCGAAGAGCGCTGTTGACGTTCATTGGTAATTTCGCGAACTGGGATGCGGTGGCGAGCCGCACGTATGTGGACGTCTCTCGGGCTCTTGTGAAGGCGGCGTACGGCGACGAGACACCGCTGGTCGTGGACTCGTTCGCAGGCGGTGGTTCAATCCCGCTGGAAGCCCTCCGGCTGGGCTGCGAGGCGTTCGCTAGCGACCTGAACCCCGTGGCGTGCTTGATTCTCAAGGTGATGCTCGAGGACATTCCGCGTCACGGGCCGCAGCTTGCTGACGAGCTGCGCCGCGCAGGGGTCGAGATTCAGCAGACGGTAGAGAGCGAGCTGGCAGACTACTACCCGAGGGATCTGGGAGGCGCAAGCCCGATAGCCTATCTCTGGGCGCGGACAGTTCGGTGCGAATCGCCGAATTGCGGAGCGGAGATCCCACTGATGCGCTCCTTCTGGCTCTGCAAGAAGCCGAATCGCGTGAAGGCCCTCCGCCACCGAGTCGTGCCGAATCCAGGTCATCCGCCGTCCGTGGTGTTCGAGATCTTCGAGCCCGACGCCGAGAAGGATGTACCCGGCGGCACGGTCACGCGGGCGAAGGCGACATGTGTGGCGTGCCGAGTGGTGCTCCCCCCAGAGCGTGTGCGTGCGCAACTCACTGCGCAACGCGGGGGTGCAGACGTGATCTTCGGCGCGGACGGCCGCCGCCAGAGCGGGGCGCAACTAGTCGCCGTCGTGACCCTTAAGGCCGGTGAAACGGGGCGAGGCTACCGACTGGCTAGCCATAGCGATTACGAAGCGGTGCGCAAGGCGCAGTCCAAGGTCGCGCAAATCTTCGGCGAATGGGAGCGAGGCGGGCGCCAGGGGCTATGCCCAATACCGGATGAGGCAACACCGGCGGGGGGCGGCTCTGGCGCCGGCCGTGCCTTCAGCATGCACAGGTACGGGATGCTCCAGTGGGGAGATCTCTTTACAGCTCGGCAGAAGCTGGCGCTTGTGACAGTTGCGCGCGAGGTGGCCATGAGGGCCGAAGGTCGAGAGAAGGATCTGCTCGCGCTAATGATGGACAGGGTAGTGGCGCGCAATAGCTCACTATCGTGGTGGCGGTATCAGGCAGATCAGGAGAAAGTGGAAGCGATTTTTGGGCGCCAGGTGCTCTCGATGGTTTGGGGTTTCGCGGAAGCAGTTCCGATCTCGACCTCGACTGGCAGCATCCTCGATGGCCTGGATCAGGTGTGCGATTGCGTAGCGAGCCTTGCTTCAATTACGACATTCCCAGGAACGGTCCAACAGGCGGATGCCGCGAGCTCCGTTTTGCCAGCTGACTCAGCGGCTGTTTGGTTCACCGATCCGCCCTATTACGATGCTGTACCCTATGCAGACCTTTCTGATTTTGTTTTCGTATGGCTCAAGCGCATGCTGCCAAAGCAGCGGTTGGTTAGCGAAGAGCTGGAAGCGGGCAATCAGCTCACACCCAAAGCGGCGGAGATCGTCCAGGACGAGACGAAGTCGTTCGAAGGTTCGCCAAAGGACCGAAACTTCTTCGAGCAGCGCATGGCCCAAGCGTTCGCGGCTGGCGCGGACCTCATCAAACCGGACGCGATCGCTTGTGTGGTGTTCGCTCACAAGACGACTGAGGGATGGGAGGCACTACTGTCCGGGATGACCCGGGGTGGCTGGACGATCACTGGGTCGTGGCCGATCGCGACTGAAATGGGAGCGCGTCTTCGGGCCCGGGAGTCCGCAGCCCTCGGGACAAGTGTGCATCTCGTATGTAGACCGCGCCGCGAAGATGCTGGTGTCGGCGACTGGGGCGGCGTCTTGCGTGAACTGCCAAACCGCGTGGGCGATTGGATGGAGCGGCTTCAGGGTGAAGGGGTGCGGGGCGCGGACCTTGTCTTTGCGTGCATCGGGCCAGCGCTCGAGATCTTCAGCCGCTATGCAAAGGTCGAGGCTGCCGACGGGCGCGAGGTTACGCTCGCTGAGTATTTGGTGAAGGTCTGGGAGATAGTGGGAAGGACCGCCCTGGAGCAGGTGCTCGGGACGGCCGAGGCCAAGGCGCGCAATGGAGCCGCCGGAGCCTTAGAGGAGGACGCCCGCCTCACGGCCCTGTTCCTCTGGACACTGCAGAGCACGAATGGCGAGACGCCGGAGGGCACAAGCGACAAGGGTGAGGTTGAAGAGTCGTCTGGCGAAGATGACGACAACGAAGGGGCGCCCGCGAGCAAGGGCAAGGGATTCACGCTCGTCTTTGATGTCGTCCGTAGATTCGCTCAGCCGCTCGGCATCGACCTGCCCAAGTGGGAAGGGCGCGTTATAGAGACCAACAAGGGCGTCGTACGACTGCTTCCAATTACTGAGCGGGCGAGGCAGCTTTTCGGTGACGATGGTGCTCAGACTGTGGCCGCGCGGCTTGAGCAGGAAGGGGCGCTCGGCAGGAACCCCCTCCAGGGCCTCCTCTTTCCCGACGCTGAGGCGGCCCCGATCGTGCGCGGGCGCGGGCGGATCAGCGAGAAGCGTGCGGGGGTCGACGCCCTGTCCGCCGCCCGCGACGCCACGACCCTTGATCGCATACATGCGGCCATGTTGCTTCAGGCCAGTGGCCGCACGAACGCCCTGCGAGCGCTACTCAAAGCCGAACAGGAGCGGGGCTCAGACTTCCTGCGCCTCGCCAACGCGCTCTCAGCCCTCTATCCGAAGGCGAGCGAGGAGAAGCGCCTGCTCGACGCGATGTTGCTGGCAGTGCCACGGTGACCCCGATGAACATCGGCGATCCGTCGCCATCCGTATGGCAGATCTCGGGTGGCCCGTCTTCGCGCGCATATGCCGATGTCTTCGTCCAGTACGGGGTCGCGCTCGTTGGTCCGGGTGATGCTGGTCCGTGGACGACGGAACGCGACGACGAGGAGTTCGAAGGCGGATTCGTGCGGCGCTTCGCGAGTGAGATCCAAGTGGGGGACGTGCTCCTGCTCAGAGCCGGCCAGGCTACGATCGTAGCGGTGGGAATCGTGGCTAGCGAGTATCAGTACCAGGTGGCCTTCGACGACGTGAACGGCTGGGATCTGCAGCATACTCGGCGTGTACGTTGGTATCGCCTACCGAGGGATCACGTCTTCTTTGGGCCAGTTTTCGGTGCGAACCCGGCGCGCTGCGCGCGCGCATGGCACGACGAAGTGGTCGACTTCGCACACCGGTTTATCAAATCCCCGCCAACGCAGTGGCAGACTGGACGCCTTCCAGAGCTTCCCCCCGAGCAGGCGCCGCTCGACGAAATACCGAGTCAGATGCAAGGCATGGTGGCGCAAGCAGCCGACCTGGTTCCCCTTCTTCAAGACCGTGAGCGGTTTGGTGACCAACCAAGCGAGGACGAGCTCATCGCACATTTCATCGTGCCAGCGTTACGGAGCTTGGGTTGGGCACCGGAGCAGATCGCTGTGCAATGGAGGCACATCGATGTGGCAGTGTTTAGCGCGCTACCACGCTGTCCGGAGAACTGCCATCTGGTGATCGAAGCGAAGCGTCTGGGGGCGGGTGTGGAGGGGGCACTCGAACAAGCCAAAGGATACGTCGCGATGCTGGGCGTGGCGCGGGACGTGATTGTCACAGACGGTGTCCGTTATCGCATGTATGCAGCGGATCGCGGTTTCGAGCCGCTCGCGTATGCGAACCTCGTGCGGCTGAAACAATCGTCCGCCGATCTGTTCGCCCGTATGAAGAGGCCCTAGGAGGTTGCGATGGAGCCGTGGTATAGGGTGGCCACCCCGCGCAAGGAGGTTCGCGAGGGTCGATCCTTTAATCCGGATGAGTTTGCCATTGCCTTGGAGCAGGTCGTCGCGGGGACAGCGCCGGAAGATTATCGCGATCCTGCTCAGTTCTTCGTCCGAACATGTTTCACGCGAGCGCTCCGCGAGCTAGCGAGTATGGTGCTGCGCCGGCTCGCAGGCAGGACGGAGGACACGTCGCCGGTTGTTACCCTGATCACTCAGTTCGGGGGTGGTAAGACCCACGCGCTGACCACGCTTTACCACTTGGCTACGAACGGAGATGCAGCTAGTGGCTACGACGGGGTCGCCGATCTAATGAAGGAAGCCGGCGTGACGTCGATTCCCAAGGCGAAGGTTGCCGTGTTCGTCGGCAACGCCTGGGACCCCCGGGAAGGACGAGAGACCCCGTGGATCGACATTGCTCGTCAACTCGCTGGCGACAAGGGTGTTGAGGCACTCGGCTCGGCCGCGAAGACCAGCGCTCCTGGCACCGATGCGATCGCGAACGTGTTTCAGGCCGCCGACGCCCCGGTGCTCCTGCTCTTTGACGAGGTGCTGAATTATCTCAGTCGCCACCGTGGTGGCGCGGATTCCTTCCTCTCTTTCATACAGAACCTCACTGTGGCGACGACTGGTACTTCGCACGGAGCGTGCGTGATCAGCCTGCCGCGCAGCCAGGTGGAGTTGACGGAGTGGGATCAGGAATGGCAGGACCGAATTGCAAAGGTGGTCCGGCGGGTAGCGAAGGATCTAATCGTCAACGACGAGATGGAGATTAGCGAGGTCGTTCGGCGGCGGCTATTTCAGGATTTGGGAAGCGAGAGGGTCCGGAAGAACGTGGCCAAGGCGTTCGGGGACTGGTGCTTCGAACGTCGCGCCCAGCTACCACCAGAATGGACGGCAGTGGATTCGGCGGGCACGGAGGCGAAGGCGCGCGAGTTCCTGCAGCGTCGCTTCGAGGCCTGCTATCCGTTCCATCCGGGGACGCTGTCAGTCTTTCAGCGCAAGTGGCAGGCGCTGCCGCAGTATCAGCAGACGCGCGGCACGCTGGGAATGCTCGCACAATGGATCGCTATCGCAGCCCAGGACGCTTTCACGAAGGCGCGAAACGAGCCGCTCATCACACTCGGATCCGCACCGCTTTCGGAGCCGGGGTTTCGCAGCGTGGTGCTGGGGCAGCTCGGCGAGTCCAGGCTGGTGGCGGCGATCGACACTGACATTGCAGGTGAGCAGGCGCACAGCAAGGCACTCGACGCCGACACTAGTGGCCCACTACGCGATATCCACCGGCGTGTTGGGACCGCGATCCTCTTCGAGTCGTCGGGAGGTCAAACAGATAAAGTCGCGCACCTCCCAGAGCTGCGCTTCGCCCTCGGCGAGCCGGAGCTGGACACTACGACAATCGACAATGCGGCGCTCGCACTCGAGGGTCGGTCCTACTTCATTCGAAAGGTGGGGTCGGATGGATTCCGAATCGGGTACCAGCCAACAATGAAGAAGGTCGTGAGTGACCGGCGCGCGTCTCTGGACGAGGAGACCGAGGTCAAGCCCATGGTGCGCAGGTTTGTGGAGGAGGAGTTCCGTCGCGCTGCGAGCATTCCCGTGTTGCCCTTTCCCAGTGACGGGGCGGAAATCCCAGACACACCGAGGCTCACGCTCGTGTTGGCCGATCCCGAAGCGGAATGGTCGGGCGGAGAGGCGCTTCGCGGCCAGTTGGCCGAGTGGACCCGACAGCGGGGCACGTCGCCGCGCCTCTATCCCGGTGCACTTGTGTGGTGCCTGAAGAAGCCTGGCCGAGAGCTGCATGACAAAGTGGAGCTGATGCTCGCTTGGAGGCGGGTCGCGCGGGAGGTCGCAGAGGGGACGCTCGGCGGCGAGTTCGAGAAGGGCGATCGGGCGGATCTCCAAGCGAAGGTTAAGGACGCGGAAGAGGCTGTCAAGGACGAGGTTTGGGGCGACTACCGCTTCGCCGTCCTCGCGGACAGCCAGGAACGGGATGGGCTTAAGGTCATAGACTTGGGAGCCGGCCACTCGTCGAGTGGCGAGTCGCTCTGTGGCCGCGTGATTGGTGCGCTTCGATCCGAGGCGCTTCTCAACGAATCTGTCGGCGCTGGCTACATCGAGCGCAACTGGCCTCCGGCGCTCAAGGTTGCGGGCGAATGGCCCCTAGCGAGCCTACGCCAGAGCTTCCTCAACGGCTCACTGACGCGACTGATCGATCCCGACGTGACTCTGCGCGGCAAGATCGCTGAGTTCGTCGAACGGGGTGACTTCGGCCTTGCCTCCGGCAAGAGGCCGGAGGGCAAGTACGAGCGGATGTGGTTCAAGGAACCTGTGGCGACCGAGGAGGTCGCCTTCGACGCCGATGTGTTCCTGCTTCGACGGGAGGCGGCGGAAGCCCTCAAGGCGGGTACGCCTCCGGAGCCTGGGCCTGGTTCCACGGCTCAGCCACGTACGGGTCCGGTCACCGAGCCTGAGCCTCCATTGGGACGCGAGCCGGTTACTGGCGAGCAGACAAAGAGCTTCCGGCTTGTCGGCACGATTCCCCCGGAGATGTGGAATCGTCTCGGCACGAGGATCCTTCCCAAGCTCCGAGCTGGCTCTGATCTCAGAGTTGGGGTGGAGTTTTCGGTTACAGTCAACGCGGCGGCGGGTGAGAGCTTGCTATCGGAATTGCGCCAGATCCTGCAAGAGCTGGGTCTCGCGGAGAGGGTAAAGATCGAGTGAGCACCTCCCCAATAGACTGTCAGGTGATCACCCAGCGAGCGAGCCATCCCACCGAACGCTACCTCGCACTGATATCCCACGCCGCGGTCGCCCGCCACTTCGACTTTGTCTAGGGTACCGTTGGTATCGAGGATGAGGAGACGGACATGGGACCGGTGATCACGCTGCCCATCACAGACGCCCTATTCGCGATCAGCCGGGAGGCGCCGCTCCCTCATAGGCCGCCCTCTCCGGTCGGCTACGAGGTCGATCCGGAGCGAGAGTACGAGGTTCGATGGGAACAGCCTACGGGGATCGTGGGTCACTGCCGGGTTACTCAGCGTGAGGATCGGGCCTTGGTCGTCGAGCTAACCGATGTCGAGATCAGTGTCCCGTTGGAAGCTGTGGCGTGGCGACCGATGTTCAACATCGAAGCGGATGGCGTAGCCAGACTCCAGGCAATCGCAGCATTCAGCGTGACGCCGTAGCCTGCAGGGCTAACTGACGAACAGAGAAGTGGCACAATCTGGCGATCCCGAGGACCTCGCGTACGGGTTCTTCCGGCTGAATCGGTGCCTCACGATACGAGACGTCATCGTCCACCCAGACCGGCGGGGTTCGCGACGGACCGATGCGGATGTGCTCGCACTGCGCTTTCCCTGGCGCGCCGAGCAGGACATGGTCGAGTGGACGACGCCTCAGCCTTACTTAGCGCGTCGGTCACACCAACCGCCCCCTCCCCGTCGATCGCTTGCCCATACGCGGGCCTGAGAGGCACGGAGAGAGGGGGCCGAGGCATTCCATTACCCCCGGCCACCGGCCCTCAGCCGTGGGGCGGTGGGCAGTGAGGATTCTTTCGCCGTTCTTCGCACCATCCGGAGCTGCCGCACCATTCAGCATCCGGACGGGAATGCGGGCGGCGCCGTTGAGGCGGTCGCTGCGCTAGCGCGTTCCCATGGCAAGGGCGCGGTGTAGCGATCCGTGGGGCGATCAGTGCAACCGTCCATGCAGCCCTTAGATGGATACACCTCCACCACACCCGTAGGCGTTGGTAGGTAAGGGAATTCCGCTCAGGAAGAACCCATGAC
>PLTL01000006.1 GCA_003164475.1 Candidatus Dormiibacterota bacterium
AGGTAGATCCAGAAGATCCGGGGCAAACCGCGGGTCTGCACGTCGGCGGGCTTGGCAGCCAGATCCTGGGGCCGGGGGTAGACGAACCGGGCGACTCCCACCAGGATCAGGCAGATCCCGGCCGGGATGGCGAGGGTGGCGAAGGCGAACCGGTAGCCGCCGACGCGGAGGGCCAGGATGCCGGCGATGGCGAGCGGCCCCAGCATCGCCCCGAACTGATCGAGGGCCTCGTGGATGCCGAAGACGGTCCCGTAGCCGATGTCGGTCGCGGCATGGGAGAGCATCGCGTCGCGGGGAGGGTTGCGGGTCGCCTTGCCCACGCGTTCGAGAACGATGAGCACCGCGGCAACCGGCCAGCTCGCGGCCAGGGCCAGGAGCGGAACGGAGACCATCTGGATGATGTAGCCGGCGATGGTGATCGGCCAGAACTGATGGGTGGCGTCGGCGAACCGCCCCGACACCAGGCGGAGGCCGTAGCCGAGCAGCTCGCCCAGACCGCTCACCACCGCGATCACCACCGCCCCGGCGCCCAGCGTGCCGAGGTAGGGACCGAGAACGGACCGCGACCCCTCGTAGGTGAAATCGGCGAAGAGGCTCAGGACGCCGATGAGGAGGACGAATCGGATGGCCCGCGAGTGCCCCGCCGATCTCACGGCCCCACGCTCGGCCGGCGGCTCGGGTGGCGTGCGTTCAGTCCCCATTACGTGGCCTCCTATTCCGGTCGGCATCGATCTGGCGCTGCGCCTCCACCCACTCCCGGAAGCCCGGATGCAGGTTGAGCATCTCCATCTCATCAAGTGCAAACCAGCCGGTGGCGTCGGTCTCACGAGCCGCGTGCACCGTCCTTGGCCGTTCCACCTCGGCGCGGACGATCTTGAATTGCCAACCGCCACCGCAGTCCTGGGTTTCCACGCCCCAGATCCGATGCCGGGGAACGGGCCAGATCTCCTCCCCCGCCTCCCGGCGGGCGCCGGACTCGGCCGTCTCGCCCTCGTGCAGGGCCCCACCGGGGATGCCCCAGGTGCCCCCGTGGTCCACGCATCGGGACCGTTGCACCAGCAAGTACAGGTCCTTGCCCTGAGCGCGAACGTAGCGCAGCAGCAGCCCGGCACCACCGTGAGTTCCCCAATGCAGGTGATCGCTCGCGCAGCCCGTCCAGCGGTCGGATCGCGTCCCTCCAGGAGCGTTCATCTCATCGCTCCCCTGAGCAGGAAACGGCCCGCCGGGTCGGTGGCCGTTAGGTCCTCGTGGCAGGCGACGGTGCCCAGGGGGCGGTCCAGCCGCCAGGCCCTGTGGCGGACGAACCGTATCTTGCCGCAGCCGGTCGGGCGCTTGAGCAACACCGGCAGCCGATTGCGGAAGGCCGCTTCGAGGACATCGGCCTCGCGCCACAGTTCGCACGCTTCGGCCACGATGCCGCTCATCGAAGGCGGGGTCGGCTCGCCCGTCGGCGAAGAGGCGCGGCGGGTCTATACAGCCAAAGTCCGTGGGGTCGCTCACGCCAGGACGTCCTCGGCCAACGAGCGCGCAGCCGCAATGAGCCCGCGATCCTCGTCCCAGGTGAGCCGCTCAGCTGCGGCGTCCAAACTCAGCCACACCGCCTGCCGGAAGCCGTGCATCCGTAGGACGACGGTTCCCGATTCTGGGGTCATCAGGAACCAGCGGACCGTCTTCTCGATCGGCAGACCCCCGCTCTTGTAGACGTAATGAGTCGATTGCAGCGGGCGCATGATGCGTGCGCGCAACCCCGTCTCCTCCGCCACCTCACGGGTCGCCGCCCGGGAGTACGGCTCTCCTCTCTTGAGCTTGCCCTTGGGGAACACCCACTCGCGGCTCGTGTTCTCGAGGACGAGGACCCGACCGTCGTCAACGACGACACCTCCCGCAGAGATCTCCTTGAAGCGCATCACTCATCCTCCCTCGGGTGCAGAGCGCGCCATGTCGAATCCAGGCCTTGCCCCAGCCGGTCGGCCAACCTGGCCAGCTCGATTGCGGGCTGGCCTAGGCCACGACTGCCCAGTGCCCGCTCGGTGCGCTCGGTCTGGTCGCCGTACGCCATCAGCGCGGCTTGTCCGATGAGCTCGGCGTGGTAATCGAGCAACTGCATCAGCCGTGTGCGCAGGGGCTCTCCCAGCGGAAGCTGCCGCACCCTGTCAGCCATCCGCTGGAAGTCCGAGGCCGCACGCTCACCGGTCCTGGCCGGCTCCGGGCCCTCAGTGCCGGGCTGGTCACCGGTGGCCACGACGGCCGCTGCCAGGGGCAGCAGCACCGCCACTTCGCGAACCACCTCTAGGAGCTCAGCCCGAGCCCACGGTGCCACGAGTCCCGCCAAGCCCTCAGGGGAAAGCACCAGCATTTCCTCTGTCATCTCGCGGCGCCTCGGTCATGAACATCGCCCGTGTGGGGCAGAACGGGTAGAGCCTGAGATAGCGCGGCATCAGGCATGGCCCCTCCCCTTTCCGCTCCGCACATCATCCGACTGGCGGTGCACTTCGACCCATTCCCGGAAGCCTGGATGCAGGTTGAGCAGCTCCATCTCATCAAGTGGAAACCAGCCGGTGGCGTCGGTCTCGCGCGCCGCGTACACCGTCCTCGGGCGCTCCACCTCGGCGCAGACGATCTTGAATTGCCAACCCCCACGGCAATCCTGGGTTTCCACGCCCGAGATCCGATGCCGGGGAACGGGCCAGATCTCCTCCCCCGCCTC
>PLTL01000173.1 GCA_003164475.1 Candidatus Dormiibacterota bacterium
GCCCCGTGGACACAGGCAGGGGCAACCCCCCGAGGGCAGGCACGCGGGTGCCGCACGCCAAGGAATCGGGAGCTCCGGGCACAGGCCGGTACCCACCTGGTGATGATGAGGACCCTGATCACGGCCCCCCGCCGATGGCGACGGTGGCGAGCTGAGGTGGCCGCAGAATTCCGGCCGTACCGCCGGGGGCCCCCCGGTCAGGTCATGCCGATGATGCGTCCGGAGCGCCCTCCCAGGCTGGTGGGCTGGGGACTGTGAGCCGGCTTCCGAGCGGCTCGCCTAGGGGCGAGGGCGCCGAAGCTCCGGCTCGCTTTGAGACCCTCGCTCCTTGGCAGCGCGCACCTGGGTGCGGAGGACCTCCGCCGCATGCCCGGCCCGGGCCTGGCTGCGCTCCAGATCGGCCAGGAGCTTCGCCCGCCAGAAGCTCTCGACAGCTGCCTGAGCCCGGGGCGGCCCGGCGATGATGACGTCCATCAGGGTGGTGACGTAGCGCGGATGACGCGCCCGGAGGCGATCGGCAATCTCCATGAAGGTCGGCCAGTCGCTGCGACGGTAGCTGCTGGGCCAGGGGCACCCCAGGAAGAAGCGGGCGTCATCGATGAGGATCACGCTCTGCGCCGCGGTCGGCGACTGCTCGAGCGCCTCGATCTCTGCCAGCAACGGGCATTGCGCCTCGTACCCGGCCGTGTCCGCCTGGCACCAATGCGCGTCCAACCAGTACAGGGCCGGTCGATCGACAGATGGGGCAAGCCCGACGAGGACGGCCGGGGAGCTGCCTTCCAGGAAGGTGATCGCCTCGCGGTCGCCGTACCGGGCGCGGGCCCGCAGCACGTACTCGTGGGAGAGCTCCACGGTCCAGACGTGGTCCACCATCTCGCTCAGCGTGGCCGCGCTGTCCCCGAGATGAGTCCCGGTCTCGATGGCAAGACCAAGGCCGAGGGCTTCGACGAGAGCCCGCGCCAGAGGGACGGGAATCCCGAAGTAGACCTCTCCCATGCGGGCGGCATTCTAAGCAATTGCCGCTGCGATGGGTCCGCCCCGCCAACTCGCTGGCGGCTGCGCTGGCGTCGAACCTGGCGGTCTGGATTCAGCCGCGGCCGCACCGGTGCGGTCAGCAGCGGCCCTCAGGCCCTGCGTCGCCCTTGAGGAGGGCCTCACCCGGCCCGACCCCAGGGCGGGCAGAAACCCCGAGGGGCCCGCTGCCAGGAACGGCGCCAGTGAGCCCGGAGGGGCCCCCGAGAGGGCGGCGCCGCTTAGCCGGCCATGGGCCCGGCCGTGGTGTGGGGACCGGCCACTGCCCCTCCGGCAGCGGGCCGGCAGTCTTGCCAGCGGCTGCCTTTCGCCCCGGCTGTGGGCGGTCGGCGACCGCTCCCGGCGCGGAGTGGCGGTTTCCCACTTCACCAGAGCCCGCCGGTCGGGGCTTGTGGCCATGTCCGGCCCCGGGCGAGGTACAGATCGCAGACCGAGCCTCAGGCGGACCAGTTGGGCACCCAGCGCACAGCGGCGGCCGGTTCGGCATAATCGCGGCGGTGGCTGGCTTCGCACCGGTCTGCGCCGTGGCCGACGTCCCCCAGGGAACTGGGCGGGTGATCGACGCCGATGGCATCGAGGTCGCCATCTTCAATGTCGACGGCGTCTTCCACGCACTGGAGAACTCCTGCGCCAGCGGCGGCTCCATCGGAGAGGGGCAGCTCCGGGGTCATGTGGTCAGCTGCCCTTTGGACGGGGAGACCTATGACGTCCGGAGCGGGATCTCACCGATTTCGGATGCCATCTTCGTCAAGCACTTCGATGTCCGACTGGACGGGAGCGGCAATGTGCTCGTCCGACTGGAGCCCACCGAAGACGAGGACGACGACCTCTGAAGCGGCGACTCGCGGCTCTCGACGTCGGGTCCAACACCGTCCACCTCCTGGTCGCCACGGTTGAGAGGACGGGTACCAGCCAGCGTCGCCACGCCGTCGAGCTCCTCTCGCTGGGCCGCACAGTCTCGGCCACCGGCCAGCTGGGCCCGGAGTTGCTCGAGCGCACCGTCGAGCTGCTGCAAAGGCTGGGCGAGCAGGCCCGGGCAGATGGGGCCGAGCGGCTGGGGCTGGTCGCCACCGAGGCGGTGCGCAACGCGGCGGATGGCGGGCAGCTTCGTGATCAGCTCTGGGAGAGGATCGGCCAGCAGCTCCGGATCCTGACCGGGGAGGCGGAGGCCCGGCTCAGCTACCTGGGCGGCACCGCGTTCCGAGTCAGGTCGGGTGAGCCGGCCACCGTGGTCGACGTGGGCGGGGGCAGCACCGAGGTGGTCCATGGCCGGGGCACGACACCGGCGGGCGGCGCCAGCCTCAAGCTCGGCTCGGACCGGATCCTCCTCATGACCAAGGCTGACGACCCCCCGACCGATCGTCAGCGGGTTGAGGCCGAGGCCAGGATCTCGATGGTCCTCGAGGCCGCCCCGGATCGGATCGCCCCGGGCGAGCTCATAGCCACCGGGGGCACTGCCTCCAACCTCCCGGTCCTGTTGGGGTTGAGGGGCCCATTCCCCGACTCTGGGGACAGCCTGCGCTCCGAGGCCGACCAGGAGCCTTGGACCACGCTCAGCCGTGACCAGGTGGAGAGCGCGGTGCGTCTGACCTCGCAATGCCCCAGCGCCGAGGTGGCCCAGCGAACCGGTCTCAGCCCGGCTCGGGCCCGGCTGATGGCGGGGGGGGTGCTGGTCCTGCTCGGCCTGCTCGACCGGTTCCAGGCGGACCACCTGGTGGCCACCGAGCGGGGTCTGCGGGATGGGGTCCTGCTCCAGTTGGCCAGCGCCGTCGGCGTCACCGGGGACTGAGCGAGCCCGGGCCGATCCGGGTGGATTCGCGATTCATCTAAGCTGACCCCGTGCCGGTCTTCGACTTCCACACCCACACCACCATCTCGGACGGCCACGCCGGCCCCATGGAGATGGCCCGGAGGTGCCAGCAGAACGGCTACGCCGCCTACGTCTGCAGCGACCACGTTGACGAGAGCACCGTGGAGCGCCGGGTCCCCGAGATCGTGGCCGCCTGCCTCCAGGTGCTGGAGGAGCTGGGGATCGCCAGCATCCCGGCCGTCGAGGTGACCCGGGTTGCGCCCGCACGAGTGGCAAAGGTGGCAGCCAGGGCACGGTCCCTCGGTGCCCGGCTGGTGGTGGTGCATGGAGAGACCCTGGGGGACTTCCCCCAGCCGGGACTGAACCTTGCCGCCACCAGCTGTCGCGACGTCGATATCCTGGGCCACCCGGGACTGCTCAGCCAGCGGGAGGCGGAGCAGGCCCGGGACAACCAGATCCACCTGGAGATCAGCGCCGCCGGTCTGCACGGCCTCACCAACGGCCACGTCGCCAAGGTGGCGCTGGAGGCGGGTGCTCCGCTGGTGCTCGACTCCGACGCCCACCGCCCTGAGAGCCTGCTCACCAGCGAGCGGGCGGCCCAGCTACTGGCCGGGAGCGGGCTCACGCCCGCGCGCGTGGCGTTGGTGGCGACCGAGGCGCCCTGGGCGGTGCTGGCTCGGCGGGGGATAGATCTGCCTCCGCCCGGCCCCAAGCCGTAGGAGCGGCTAGGTCGAAGCGGGGTTGGGCCCCGACGGAGCCGGGGAGGGGAAGGGGAATGTCGTCGGGCTTGGTGAGGGGGTCGGCGTCGGAGTGGGCTCCGGGACCAGGGGGAAGTTGGGGACGTTGGTGGGCACGGTCTCGATGTCCTCGAGGTTCTGAACCACCAGGGTCCCGCTGGGCCCCTGGCTGAAGGTCACGATCACCGAATCGCCCGAGATCAGCTCCGAGATGGGGACGGCGGCTCCACCCCGGGTGATGGCGCTCTTGGCGGTGACGCTGGCCTGCACCGGGTCGCCTCCGTCAGGTTGGATCGCGACCAGGTTCTGATCCACCCAGATCGCCACCAAGGTCCCGTCGATGGGGTGGCCCACCAGAGAGCTCACCGTCGAGGAAGAGGGAGCGGGACTGACGAGCCGAATCGGGGTGCTCCCGGCGCTGTTGCGACCAACGGCGAAGATGGTCACCGAGGCGACTGCCAGGCCGACCCCCAAGACCGAAAGCGCCGCAATGGCGAAGAGGATGAGTGCGATCAGGCCGTGGCCGTGGAAGGAGACGAAGTTGTGGCGCTCTTTGAGGTTGCGCCCAGCGCGGATCCGAGGTGCCTTGCGGACCTCCGCCTTGCCCTTGCCCGGCCGGGGCTCTGCCACGTCGCCTCCTTGAATTCCCGCCGACCCCTCCGGAGCCCGGAACCATGGCACCCGGCTCGGCCGGAGTATATGGGACCGCCAGAGATCGCTCGAGAACGATAGGTATCATCAACTCCCACCCATGACCGCCACCTACGATCACCGCGCCGTCGAAGCCAAGTGGCAGGCGCGCTGGCGGGAGACCGGCCTCTACCGAGTGGATCTGGAGCGTGCGGCCCGCCCCTACTACAACCTGATGATGTTCCCCTACCCATCGGCGGAGGGGCTGCACGTGGGCAACATGTACGCCTTCTCCGGGGCCGACGCCCACGGCCGCTTCCGGCGGATGCAGCAGCTCGACGTGTTCGAGCCGATAGGCTTCGACGCCTTCGGAATCCACAGTGAGAACTACGCCCTCAAGGTGGGCCGACACCCCACCGAGCTGATCGCCGCCAACATCGAGCGATTTCGGGTCCAGCTGCAGACGCTGGGAGCCCAGTTCGACTGGAGCAAGAGCCTCGCCACCACCGACCCCGGCTACTACCGCTGGACCCAGTGGCTCTTCCTCACCCTCTGGAAGGGAGGCTTCGCCTACCGGGCCCGCCGCAACGTCAAGTGGTGTCCCCAGGACCTCACCGTCCTGGCCGACGAGCAGGTCCTGGACGACGGGAGCTGCGAGCGCTGCGGGGCGATGGTCGTCGAGCGCGAGTTGGAGCAGTGGTTCCTGCGGATCACGGCCTTCACCGAGAAACTCCTCGAGCACCTCGATGAGCTCGACTGGTCCGAGAGCACCAAGCTGCTCCAGCGGCACTGGATCGGTCGCAGCCAGGGGGCACTGATCGACTTCCCCATCGATGGGGCCGAGCCGCTGCGGGTCTTCTCCACCCGCCCCGACACCATCTTTGGCGCCACCTTCATGGTGCTGGCTCCCGACCATCCCCGCATCCTGGAGCTCACCTCGGCCGAGCGGCGCGCCGAGGTGGTCGCCTTCGTCGCCGAGGCGGCCCGGCACCGGATCGCCGGCCAGCGGGACGATCAGGGCTCCACCAATGGGGTGCCCCTGGGCCGAAGCGCCCACCATCCGCTCAGCGGGGCCGAGATCCCCCTCTTCAGCGCCGAGTACGTGCTCTCCGGGTACGGGACCGGGGCGATCATGGCGGTGCCCGCTCACGACCAGCGGGACCATGCCTTCGCCACCCACCACCAGCTCCGGGTGGTGGAGGTGGTCTCCGGCGGAGACGGGATCGGAGCCCACCCGGGGACGGGGGAGCTGGTCAACAGTGGCGAGTTCGACGGCCTCGCCGCCCCCGATCCGGCCCGGGAGGTGATCACCGCCGCTCTGGTCGAGAAGGGTCTGAGCCAGCACCACGTGACCTACAAGCTTCGGGATTGGGGGATCTCCCGCCAGCGCTACTGGGGCCCCCCCATCCCGGTGGTGCACTGCCCTCAGTGCGGGCCGGTGCCGGTCCCCGAGGACCAGCTCCCGGT
>PLTL01000375.1 GCA_003164475.1 Candidatus Dormiibacterota bacterium
GTCGGCTCGTCGAGCAGCAGGGCGTCGGGCGCCGAGACCAGGGCGCGGGCCAAAGCGGCACGGCGGCCCTCGCCGCCCGACAGCAGGGTGGGATCGCGGTCGCCGCCCAATTTCAGGGCGTCGAGCACCGATTCGACCCGGTAATGCTGGTCGGCCTCGTCCGGCGGCAGGCCGCCGGCGACGTATTCGGCGACGCTGGCCCCGGTCAGCAGCGGATCCTGGCCCAGCATGGCGACGCGGGTGCCGGGCTGGACGAAGCGCTCGCCCGAATCGGGCGGGATCTCGCCGGCCAAAACCTTGAGCAGGGTCGACTTGCCCGAACCGTTCTCCCCGATGATCCCCAACGACTCACCCGCCGGGATCTCCACGCTGACGTCGCGGACGGCCCAGAACTCCTCGTATCTTCCCCGGCTTCGCTCCACCAGGGCCTGCTTGAGGGTGACGCTGCGCTGGTGATAGATCCGGAAGCGCTTGCTCACGTCGTTGATCTCGATGGCCAGGTCGGGCATCAGACCTCCTCGGCGAAGCGGCGCCGGAGGCGGCGGAACACGCGCAGGCCCACCCAGATCGACACCAGGGAGAACGCGACCGAGTAACCCAGCCCGTGCCAGTGCTGGGGCCATCGGTCATACACGAAGACATCCTGGAAGCCGAGGACCACCCAGGTCATGGGGTTGATATAGAGCACGACATGGGCGGCGGCGCCCTCGAAACCGTGGGAGAACTTGGATTGGACCAGGGACCACGGATAGATGACCGGGGTGACATAGAACCAGATCAGCGTTCCCAGGTTGACCAGGTACTGCAGGTCGCGCAGGTAGACGTAGCCGGCGGCCAGCACCAGCCCCAGTCCCAGCGAGAGCGCGAAGGTGACCGCCACCAGCAGCACCGCGGCGAGAATCGGAGGTCCGACCCCTTTGTGGGCCAGCAGCATGAAGGGGATCAGCAGCAGGAGGCTGATGGCGAAGTTCACCAGCGCTGCCAACACCGATGAGACGGTGAGCAGGACCCAGGGGAACGCCACCTTCTTCACCAGCCCCGCGTTGGCCACCACGCTGTTAGTCGCCATGATCAGCGCCTGGGAGAAGAAGGTCCAGGCCAGGAGCCCGGAGAGGATGAATACGGTGGGCGAGCCACCGGGGTAGTGGACGTGGAGAAACTTCCCGAAGACCAGGGAGTAGACGATCATGAAAATCAGCGGGTTGAGCAGGGTCCAGCCGACCCCCAGGACCGAGCCCCGGTAGCGCGAGCGCACGTCGCGCCGGACCAGCTCCGAGAGCAACTCGAACCTGGTCGCCAGCGGACCCGCGTGGGGAGCGCGCGGCCTTGGCTGCAGGCTCCTCTCGGGGAGCAGTTCGGTGCTGGCCACTGGCGGCGAGTCTAGCAGGCGTCCAGATTCAGTCAGAGGCCTTCCAGATCGGCACCCTGGACTTCAACTCGTCCATGACGAAGCCGCAGGCGAGGAGGGCCGCGCCCCGGTGGGGAGCCCCCACCACCACCACCACCGACGTCTCCCCGGACCCCACCCTCCCGGTCCGGTGCCGGACCACCACCTGCGTCGCCCCGAACCGCCGGCAGGCATCCTCCGCGATGGCGGCCAGCTGGGGCCGGGCCATCTCCGGGTAGGCCTCATAGCTGAGATGGGACACCTCCCTCCCGCCATCGGGATCACGCACCAGGCCCACGAATGTGGCGATGGCACCGATCCCCCGGCGCTCGATCGACGCGGTCAGCTCGCCGACGTCGATAGGCTCGGGCCCGACCCACACCTCAGCGCAGGCGACCGCGGGGCCGCTGCCCCCCGAGACCGGAGGCAGGAACGCCAGCTCGTCGCCGGGTGACACCGCAGCGCTCCAATCGGACCAGACCAGGTTGAGGGCCGAACGGGTGGAACCCCGCAGAGGGGCCAGCTCCGGGTGAAGTTCGCAGAGCCGCTTCCAGCAGGTCTCCACCGAGACGGGGCCCTCGAGCTCGAGGGTCACCTCGGAAACCCCCGCGCGCTCCCGCAGCGAGGCGAAGATACGGATCCGCACCGTGGAACCAGGCACCTGTGGAGCCTACCAAGTGCGTCCCGCTAGCGGCGGAAGATGTCTCGGGAAGGATCTCGCAGCAGGGGAGCAGAGCCGGTCTCCGGGCCGCTCCAGCTGAGCCCTCGGACCACCGCCACTGGCAGCCCTTCGATCTTGCCCATGACCAGCTCCCCGATCGAGGCAATCTCGTCGGCCGAGCCGATAGTGGAGGCGTGGAGCTCGTAGCCCTGAGCGTCACGGAGACCCCGGTGGTCGCTGAGGGCCGGCATCCCGGCCACCCCTATGGCGACGTTGACCGCGCCCTCCCGGAAGGGACGGCCGAAGGTGTCGGAGATGACCACCGCCAGCGGCCCCCCCGAGGCCAGCCCCAGCCAGCGCTGGCGCAGGCCCTGGGCCGAGCGGTCCGGGTCCTCGGGGAGCAGGGTCACGGAGGTGCCGCCTCCGACGTTGCTCCGGTCCACTCCGGCGTTGGCGCAGACCAGCCCGTGGTGGGTCTCCGTGACCAGGACCCCGGACTCGGCGCGGATCACCCGAGCGCTCTCCTGGAGGATCGCCTCCACCATCCGGGGGTCCTGGCGCAATTGGGCTCCCAGCGAGAGGGCCTCCGGTCGGGGCTCGAAGTGGGCCAGGGGGAAGACCCTGCCCTCGGCCTTGGAGACCACCTTGTGGGTGACCACCAGCACGTCCCAGGGCTGGAGGCCGCCCTCCCGGGTCAGCGGGCCCAGCACCAGCTCGCCCAGGTCCTGACCCGCGCGGATCTCGGGAATGCCCGGGACGGCCCAGGCGGTCAGCCTTCCCGCCCGCACCAGGGGCCGCTCCGCCAAGCCCAGCGCCCAGGCCAGCACCGGATGCGGAGCTCCCCCCTCGGGGAGGTCGGAGCCCACCAGGTCGGCGGGCCGGTCCACGTCCCAGGCCAGCCCCCGGATCGGAGCCACCTGGAAGGCGATCCCCTCCCGGAGAGCCCACTCGCGGTGCCTCCGAAGCGAGTCCGGGCCGAAGGAGAAGGGGTCGAGGCCGGCCGGAGTGAAGATCATCCCGTTGGTGCCGGTGCCCTCGCGGTCGGGGAAGAGGGTCAGCGACCGGGGGGCCAGCTGCTCAGCCATCTGCAGCACCTGGCGGAGGTCCGAGGAGTCCACCTCGGGCAGGTCACCGGCCAGCGTGGCCAGGGTGGTGGCTCCCCGCTCCAGGCACCAGGCCTGCCCCGCTCGCACCGCGGCGCTCTGGCCGGCGCCGGCGTCGGGCACTGTGGCCAGGCCCAGCCTGGCGCATAGCTCCGCGATCTCCAGGTCGTCGCCCACCACCACCGCCCGCCCGGACGGCCAGACCTCAGCGACGCAGCGCAGCATCCGGGTCGCCAGGGCCCGGCTGAGCAACTGCCGCGCCTGGTCGGGGAGGTCCGCGGCCAGCCGCTGCTTGCCGCCCACGAAGGGCTTGATCGGCACCACCAGGAAGGCCTGGGCCCCGAGGACGGCACCGGGCCGGCTCATGTGGCGGCGCCGAGCTGGGCGGGAGGGAAACCACCGGCCGAGAGCACCGACCGGGCCAGCCGCTCCCGGGCCGCCTGGCCGACCATCAGGGTGTCGCAGAGGTGGGGACGGACCCCCAGGGCCACCACCGCCGCCGCGAGGCCGGCGTCCTCTTGGTCCATCACCAGGTCCTGGATCACATCTGAGTAGACCTCGGCGACCCCGACCACGGTGGCTGCCACCCCCACGCTCTCCAGCATCGCCGCCGCCGGCCCCTTGAGAGCCGCCCCGGCCACGATGGGACTGACCGCGACCACCTGAGGTACCGCCTGGAGCTCAGCCCGCAGCCCCGCCACCGCCAGGATCGGACCGATCGAGATCACCGGATTGCTGGGGGCGATCATCACCAGGTCGGCCTGGAGCAAGGCCTCGCGGACCCCCGGCCCGGGCCTGGCCCGCTCGATCCCCCGGTACTCGATCCGCCGGATAGCCGGCCGGCAGGCCTCGCGAACCAGGAACTCCTGGATGTGGAGGTCCCTCCCGTCCTGGGTGAGGACCCTGGTCTCCACAGGCTGGTCGGTCATCGGGAGCAGGCTGAAGGGGAGCTCCAGCCGGTCCGCAAGCTTCCGGGTCACCTCGGACAGGGGCCGGCCCCGGTGGAGCTGCTCGGTGCGCCAGACGTGGGTCGCCAGGTCACGGTCGCCGAGATGGAACCAGGTCTCGTCGCCGAGCCTGCGGAACTGCTCCGCCGCCCCCCAGCTCTCGCCCCGGATCCCCCAGCCCCGCTCCCAGTCCCCGAGCCCGCTCAGGGAGTAGCTGACGGTGTCCAGATCCGGGCTCACATGGAGCCCGTGGACCTGGAAGTCGTCTCCGGTGTTCCCGATCACGGTCAGCTGGCAGTTTGGGGCGACCGCGACCAGGCCGGCCAGGAAGCGGGCCGCGCCCACGCCCCCGGCCAGCACCACCAGGCGCGGCTGCCCACCCGCCCGTGGACCACGAAGCCGCCGGCCGCGCTCCCCGGAGCTCACCTGGCATACCGTGCTGGGCAGCGCAGCTGACGGGAGGGTCCGCCGCTCATCTGGCGGTCCTGGCGCCCCAGGCGGCCCGGGAGACCCGGCCGACGAGCAGAAGCGAACCCCAGACCGAGGGAGATCGCCTCGCCGTGCTTGGGGATGCGGGCGCTCAAACCAGAGGCCGCCTGAAGCACCCGAGCTGGGCCGCCAATCCCCGCGTCATCCCGACGACAGCGGACTTCTCGTGGAGGCAGGGGATCAAGCCGGGCGCACCCGGTCTGGGATCAGGTCAGCCGGCGCAGCAGGACTTGGCGGCCCCCGCCCCGTCCCCGGCGTCGAAGGACGAGCCACAGGAGCAGGTCCTGACAGCGTTGGGGTTGTGGACCGTGAACCCTCCCCCCATCAGGCTGTCGACATAGTCGATCTCAGCCCCTTCCAGGTAGGTGGCGCTATAGGGGTCCACGAAGACCTTGATCCCGCCGTGCTCCACCACCTCATCGTCGTCGGCGGGCTGGTCGTCGAAGCCCATCCCGTAGCTGAAGCCAGAGCATCCGCCCGGGCTGACGAAGACCCGAAGGCCCATCGACGGCTGGTCCTGGTCCTGGAGAAGATTCTTCAGCTGGCTTATCGCTTGCTCGGAGACAGTGATCATCGATGGTTCCCTTCCTGGGGTGGCGTCTCTGATGGGGACCAGACGAGTCTACATGTTCGCCCGACGAGGCTCGCCGGCAGTGGCGGCTAGACCTTCCGGTACCCGGGCACCCAGCTGCCATCCTCGGCCGGATGGAAGTCCTGGAACACCCCCGAGGCCTCCTCCACCATGATCTCGCCGATCCGGCCGAAGATCAGGCGCATCTCCTCCTCGGCTCCAGGCGCGGTGCGCATCTCGACCACGTGCCGCAGGGTGCGCAGGTTCATGGTCATGATCAGGTCGGTGCTCAGCCCCATCGGGGCCAGCCGGCGCAGCGCCGAGGTGACCTCCTTCTTGACTTGGAAGGGGATCCCCTGCTCGTCCAGCCCGAGGGTCTTGGCGGCCTCCACCTGGAACTCTTCCAACCGCTCCACCAACTCGATGCACTGCTGGCGGAGAGGCTCCAGAGCCGGCGGCACCCGAAACCCGATGTCCACCAGCCGGACGTAGCGCAGGCTCTCCTGGCTGTAGGCGCAGCCCGCCCGGTGGCGGACGATCTCATGGGTCGCCACCCGGCTGACGTTGTGGAGGGCGAAGCTGTAGTTGGCGTGCTCGAGGACGCTGCCGTGGGCGCTCTTCAGGATGTTCTCGAAGTAGGCCTTCGGCTCCTCGCGCACCTTGGTCACGTTGGGGTTCAGCCCCGGCTCCCAACTCCGGTAGCAGGCCCGGCCGCAGAACTCCACCAGCAGCTGGCCGGAGTTGGGCACCCCGTCGGCTTCGGCGAGGCGGCGGTCCAGCCAGGACTGCCCGCCGACCTCCTCCAGGTATCTGCGCATCGCCTCCAGGTCGATGCCGGGACGGGCGATGAGGTGGATGCTGGGAGTGGTCTCACGCATGTCGAAGGACCTCTGATGTGTCGGTTTCCGAGTTCGCCAGCAAGAACGAAGGGCAATCCCCTGCCCTCCGCCGCCCCCGCCTCGGCCAGCCCAGGGCCGCAGGGCACCCCCAGTATCGCGTGCTCATGGACCTGCAGCCGTGGAGGCAGGCGGGATGCCCGCCAGGGCGGTGCCGGGGATCGCCGTCATGGGACCCGGGGGCCGCTCCGCATCCGCACTGGCCGCCCAGATCATGCAGTCGGGTTCACCTCCGCCCTACCCGGGCCTGACCTGGAAGAAGCCGGACCTGATCGGTTGCCACGGGGCCGGCCTGGTGGCGCGGCGGCGGCGCTCTCGGTCGCCGTGGCTGGGTTCCCCTCTCCTCGTCAGTGAAAGCCTTCGCTGGAGACCGGCACCGTGTGCCCGCAGGCGCCGCAGACGTAGACCCGGCCCCGGCGCACCACCCGGTGGCCGTCGTTCAGCTCCACGGACTGCTCGGGACCCTCGACCAGGATCCAGTTCGGACTGCTGTGCTTGCACTGATCGCAGCGGTCCGGCGGTGGGTTGTAGAGCACCCTCAGCTAGCCGCCGTGCCCGAGAGGTAGTCGAGCGCCGCCCGGGTCAACACCTCCACCCCGATCGGCAGGCAGCGCTCGTCGATGTCGAACTCCGGGTGGTGATGGGGCCCGGCTATCCCCGCCGCATCGTCCCCGGCCCCCAGAAGGAAGTAGCAGCCAGGAGCGCGACGCAGGAAGAGCGCGACGTCGTCGCCGATGGTGAGCCGCTCCGGCTCGATCAGCCGCGCCCCCGGCGACGCTTGGACCGCCCGCCGCACCAGGTCGGCCATCGACGGCGCCGAGACCACTGGGGGGCAGCCGGCGCCCCGGGTCATGGTCGCAGTGGCCCCGAAGGAGGCCGCGATGCCCCCGGCGAGCTCCTCTACGCGGCGCAGGAGTCTCTGCCGACCCTCCTCGGTGAAGGCCCTGACGGTGCCGGCGAGGGATACCTTCTCGGGGATCACGTTGAACGCCTGGCCGCCTCGGACGGTGCCCACGGTCACGACCGCCGCCTGGAGCGGAGAGGTCTCCCGGGAGACCAGGGTCTGGAGGGCGAGCACGATCAGGCTGGCGATCGGGACCGGGTCCAGCNNCACACCTCGAGCCCGAACTCGTCCGCCGAGGCGAAGAGGACCCCGTCACGCACCCCCACCACTCCCACCGGCAGGCCGCTCCAGAGGTGCAGGCCTAGGACGCCGGTGACCCTGGGGGCTTCCATCGCTCCGGCGGCAATCATCCGCTCAGCCCCGCCCGCGGTCTCCTCAGCCGGCTGGAAGGCGATGCGCACCGAGCCCCTCAGCTCATCACGGTGGCGGTGCAGCAGCTCGGCCACCGCCAGCGCGATCGCCACGTGGGCGTCGTGGCCACAGGCGTGCATGGCGCCGGCCACCTCGGACCGGTAGGGCCGGTCCTCGCCGCGCTCCTGCAGCGGCAGGGCGTCGGTGTCGGCCCGCAGCAGGAGCACCTCCCCCTCCCCAGCCCCCTCGATGTCGGCGGTGACCGCAGTCCCCTCGAGGAGGAAGTGCGGCTCCAGCCCCATCTCCCCCAGCCGANNCCCCCGATGTACTCGGCCGTCCCGCGCTCCTGGCCAGCGAGCTCAGGGTGGCGGTGGAGATGGCGGCGGTCTCCGACCAGCCGTGGGGTCAGCGCCGCCGCCTCGGCGTGGAGATCGCGAGGACTCAAACCTCGCCCCTCCGCGGTGATTGCACTCCTTCCCTCCGAGAGCGGAGCCATCGTCCCAGGGTGTCCGGGAGGTGGCTGTTGGCGACGCAGCGACGGGCGCCCGTCTCCATCGCCAGAGGATGGAGCCGCGCCATCTCAGTGTGAGGGCCGAAGCATATGGCCTGAGCGACGGGGGAAGCGCCCAGCGCCGGCTTCAACCAGGCCAGCCGCACCGTCGGGTCCCGGTTGAGGTCCACCAGGAGCAGGTCGTACCCGATCGGCAGAGCGCCCAGCGTCAGCAGCTCCACCCTGACCGCCCGTGGGCGCAGTGCCACCTCCACCCGGGAGCGGACCATGAGGTCCTCGGTCAGCAGGCCCACCCGAGGAGGGGCCGACTCAGGGGAGCTCAACGGCGTCCCCCTCCGCCACCGACCCCGGTACCGCGACGCGGCAGTAGACCCCGACCACATCCTGATGCTGCCAGACCACATGGCGGAGGAGCTGAGGCCAGACCTCGAAGGTGTCGGGGTCCCGGCTGGTCATGGCGCAGCGGGGGCAGGGCAGCGTGGCCTCGAGCACCGCGCTCCCCAAACGGAGCCGGCGTCCCACCAGAGACCGCTCCTCGTGCGCCTCCACCCCCGGACCGCCCAGGTAGACGTTGGCGCGGAAGCGTCGGTGATCGACGGGAGCCCCCATCTCGCGGGAGAGCGCGGCGGTGGTGCCCAGATGCACCAGCAGCAGCGGGAAGCCGTCGAAGGCCCCATTGGGCACTTCGCGGAGCTCCAGCGCCGCCCCGCACGCGCGGAGCAGGCTCCTGCCGACCGAGACGTGGTCCCAGGGGACCGCATCCAGCTCGGGACCGGCCACCTGAACGCCCTGCCCCGAGAGCGAGGCCCGGAACCTTAGCAACGATGGCACCTTGCGGGCGCTGATCGGCTTCCCTGAGCTCGGCCGCCCAATCTCGAAGGCCGCCAGCCGACGGTCGCCGGGCAGCCCCCACTCTCCGAGCTCCGCGGACCTGACCCGCTCCCCCGCCATCGACTTCACCGGATATCGCCACAGCTCGGTGACCTCCATTCGAGACAAGGCTAGCGGGCCCGAGAGCCGTTTCCGGCCGCGGCTACAATCGCTCGGTGACCGCTGGAGTTCTCGCCACCCGCGACGCCATCGAGGAGATCCGGGCCTGGAAGGAGCGCGATGCCCGGCCCGAGGCCGTCTTCAGGATCGACGTGCGGCTCGGTGGCTGCCGCGGCTTCAAGCTCTTCTTCGATCTGGAGGAGAAGGTGCAGGGCGACGAAGTTCTCACGGACTTCGACGGGGTCACGGTGGTGGTCCAGGAGGACGGCCTCCCCCTCATCGATGGGTCGGTGCTCGACTTCGAGGACAGCTACCGCGGCTGCGGCTTCAGGCTGGTTAATCCCAACGCCCGCGACGCCTGCGGATGTGGAACATCCTTCATGGCCGACTACCCGGAAGGCGCGCCCGGCACGACGGACGGGGGCGATGACCGGATCCTGGCCGGGGCCGAGTTCTTCGAAGGCGAGTCTGGGGCAGCTCGCTAGGAGCGCTCGCCCACCCCGGGCAGATGCCGGGAGACGGATCGCCAGGCGCGGAGCCCCCTCTCCCTGATCTCCCGGCCTGGCCCGGGCGCGAAGAGGACGCCCACGATCAACCCCAGTACCACCCCCCGGCGGAACCCGTGCAGGTAGCGGCGGACCGGCGTCACTATCTCCTCGTCGACGGCATCCGCGAAGGCCTTGATCCGCTCTTGGGGTGTGCGCTCGTCGACGTCCATCAGTTGGACCCGCCGAAGCCCATCGGACCAGAGTCGGCGAAGGGGACGCTGACGCCAGGCACCGGCGGCTCGGTCCCGCCGCGACCGACCAGCTCCGCGAACCGGTCGGCAACCCCCTGGGCCACCGGCTGCACCGCCCGCGCCACGTCAGCGGCAGCTTGGGCGGCCCGGTCAAGAGCGGGGTGGGCCACCTGCCAGCCCTGCTGGGCCCGATCGGCCATCCCCTGTGCTTGACCCTTGGTCTTGGTGACGGTGCGGGCAATGAGATCACGGGTGTCCTTGCCGGCCCGGGGAGCGGTCAGGACTCCGATCGTCACGCCGAGGACGAATCCGTCTCTGAATCCTCTGATGTAGCCCATCTGGGCATCCCTCCCTGAGCGGTTGCCGTCCCGTGTATAAAAGCACGACCGCGGAGCGAATGAACTCCCGGATCGGAATTGGCCCCAGCTCGCCCCCGGGGTCAGACAGTCGGAGGTGGGATCAGGGGATGGGGCGGCGGCGGTCGTCAGTCTCGACCACCCCGGTGCCGTGGGAGCAGACGCGGTCGGCCCAGCCCAGGTAGTTCTGGACGATCCGGACCGCCGAGGGCACCATGGACCGGCGCCTGGCCTCCGCGGTGTCAGCATGGACCGAGAGGGCGGCGTGAACCGCGTCCACATGGCGGCAGAACTCGTCACGATCGATCCGGGCCTCACTCAGCGGGGTCCAGAGTTCCTGAGGGAAACCCAGCGCGCGCATGGCGCGCTGGGCATCTCTCACATCGAAAAGGCAGGTCTTCCGCCGGCCGTCATGAAGGAAGCCACACTGCCACGGGTCATAGAGCGAATTGCGCGCGGCAGGTAGGTCCGGGTGAAGCCGACGAAACGGGCGCTGGACCGGCGGCTTACCGACGGCCTGCGCAGTCATCACGCGACGCGGACGCGCCCCGCCCGAGGACCCCTAGTGCTGGCCTCGATCTCGAACTCCACCTGTGAGCCCCTGGTCAGCGACTCGAAGGCCCCGCCTTCAACGCTGGAGCGGTGGAAGAAGTACTCAACCCCGTCCTCAGCGGCCAAGAACCCGAATCCACGCTCGTTGATCGACTTGATTGTTCCGATCGGCATCTGCAATCTCCCGTGCCGCTGCGCGGCCCTCCTCGCGAGCCCTATCGATCGGCCGGCTCGCGAGGGTAGCGGCGGCGAACGGCCCTTCGCAGGCGGCGAAGGACACTCTCAGGGTATCACAGGACGCTGATCGGAGCCCACTTGCTCGATCTCCCAGGCGCGCGACCCGGCTCTCCGTATCGACCAGGGCCAGTGGGGCCAGCCCCGAGGAGAGCGCGGGACCTGGAGGCAGGGGCCCGTTTCGGCAAGAGGGCCTCGGACCGGGTGCCGCGGGGCCGGCCCGGCCCTGCTCCCCCGAGCGTGTCCGCGGAGACCAAGGCCGAGCCCCACCGAGTCACTGGGGAAGCGATGGACCGGTCCGCGGCCCGAAGCCGGTACGGACCGGCGAGGTCGCCATCAGGGCCTGAACTGCCGATACCAGGGACCGGAAGCTGGGGATCCGGATCATGGCCGCCACCGTGGCCGCTCCACAGCCAGAGCCTCGAGCAAGGCGTGATCCCAAAGACCGGGGAGATGCTGAACCGCACTGGGGTGGCGCTGGCCGACATCCCCACGTTGCGGGCCAGCCAGGCCTTCGCCAGCCGGGCGAGCCAGCCAGGGTTGGGGGAGGTGAGCCGACTGGAGATCCGGTCCCGCCCGCCCCGGCGGCTGCCCCGCCAGAAGTCACCCAGTTGGGATCGCTGGCGGCTGGGCCATCGGCCCCCTCTTGGAGGGCCGTCGGGCCGAGGACAGGACCGCCGGGCTGGAGTCGATCTGCGCGGAGGGCGACATGGCCATAGACGTGTTCTTGGACCGGCTCCGCTATCGGGCTGATCCTCCGTCTGGAGATCCGCCGCCCCCAGTTCGGGCGGCCACCGCCGCCAGAAGGAACGCGAGCAGCCCCAGGACCATCGCCAGGGCCTGGAGGGTTAGGTGGTCTGCACCCTCTGTCCACGAGATGGCCACAGCCGCCACGAAGAGCAGGCCAGCACCGAGCGCCATGGGGAGGCGCAGGCGAGAGGGCCGAGCTGGCACCCGCCTAGACTACCGAGAGTCAGTCTCCGGGTTCATGGGTGCCACCAATCCAGGTTGGTAGACTGCCCTCCCCGGCCCGGCCGAGGTAGCTCAGTTGGTAGAGCNNGCACGGGTCTGAAAAACCCGGTGTCGGCGGTTCGATCCCGCCCCTCGGCACCGGATTCCTGATCTCAGACCGAGATCAGCGCAGGCGGGCAGCACTCTCCGCGTCGGCGCGACGGTGAGCACCGGCCGCCCAGCTTCCCAGCAGGGTACCGCCCTGACCTCGCCAGACGTAACGGCCCACTGGTACTCCCAAGCCGCGGCGCCCCGATCCCGGCTCCTCGCCACAGAGCCGGCTAATCCGTCTCTCTCAAGACGATCTGTGGCGTCATCCGGAACCATGAAGGCCAGAGGCAGGCGCGCTCAGCGATCGGCCAGGTGATGAGACCGCAGCAGCGTCTCCGCGGCGAAGACCACGACAAAGGATGAGAGGGCGGCACCGCCAACCAGCGACGCAAGCTGAAATGGCCTAGCAGCGGAGGGGTCGCTGCCAACAGCCCACCAGAGGTAGTCGCGAAAGGCAAGTGCGGTGATGGCCAAAATGCAGGCAGCCACACTGGCATCGATCGCTCTCCGCTGCACGCCGTTCAGCGCGGAGGTTCTCCGCGCCACACCCAGGTACGAGCCGGCGACGACGAGGAAGGCAAACATTCCGCAGAATCCGAGGCCCATGGCCATCAGCGTCACCGACATGGCGTACCCTTCGCGAATCCCCTGGAAGGCAAAGACGGCGACGCCAAACACCGCACTAACGAAGGCAGCGGCCAGTAGCGGGTGGCGGCGCACCTCGTTCATCACGTTCCGATCGATCCAGGCGAGCGCGGTAAGCCCAGGACCGCGGAGCGGGCCAAGCAAATGGCTCTCCCGACTGGCGACCGAGACCAAGTCAGCGAGCCAGTCCGCTGCCTGCCCGCTGTCCGGAGACTGGGGACGGCGGAGTTGTGGAACGCGAACGAGATCCGCGATGACCCTGGCGGTCACGAGGGTGCAGAGGACGAGGACTGCGATGAGTAAGCCGGTGGCTCCGTCCGTCCACCTCGGTCGATCCGCTCCCAGGGCAAGAGCTATCCAAGCACTCAGCACCTCCACCACGATGGCTCCCACGGCGACGCGACATCCACGGAGGATCGAAACGACCCGGTCGATCGGAAGTGGCTCTGAGCGGCGCGAGAGCGAGACCTCTACCAGAAGCCCCACCGCAACCAGGGGAACAAAGAACATCGTGAACGAGAACACGGTGTCGTACGGGTCGTTGAACCAAGGAGCGTGGACGTAGATCGGCTTGATCAACTTCGTGGCCGTGAACACAACGAAGATGGCTGACGCCACCAAGGTGCCAAAGGCCGCTCGCCGGATCAGCAGCCGTCTCGGGTCATCCACCGGCAGGTATCGCCGCTGCGCTTGCTCGCCCACGCCCGCATTATCACCGGTCCAGGCAGCCGGTCGAGGGGGCTCCGCCCGACCGGCGGGTTGCTGCGACCAGCCGTCCCCGACGCGGATGGAAACCTGCCAGGGGCCCTGTCTCATACCGCCGAGACCAGCTGGCCGGGGAGCAAGTGCCTGGCGCAGGCTGGCTCGCCCGGTGACGGAAAATAGCGCTTCCACTCTCACGGGGCCGCGTGCGCGACCGTAAGTGCAGGTGCTCTGGCCCGGCAGTTGCACACCTGATCCGCGGTCCCAAGCGAATTCCCGCAGACGGCCCCGCGAGCCGAGTGTGGGTCGCAAATGGTCACCGCATCCGCACCAGCCAGCAACCACCGAACCCGGGCGCGACGGGGCTGACCTTCGAGAAGGGAGCGATTAGCAGTGGTGTGAAACTGCGGGTCCGAGGTGGGATCTGACCGGTAGGCGGGAGAGGGTGGGCGGAGCGAGGGTGCTGGAGAGTCTTGGAT
>PLTL01000265.1 GCA_003164475.1 Candidatus Dormiibacterota bacterium
ATGGGCGGCCACCACCGAACGCCCGCGGAGAGGGTCAATGCAAGGGGATTCTCCCGCCCGGCTGTCGCAGACTCCCAGCCGGCGCGACCCTGAAGGGGCCATCCCAACCCCGGCCAGACGGAGGTGCCCCTCCCGCGCAAGCAGCGGCTGGATGGTAACCTGGCCATTCACCACGGTGGTCGGTCGGCAGGACAGCAGAGCGGCAACGACTTCCGGCGCCCGTCGCTGGCCGAGCGTTCTCGGTCGCGAGAGCAGCTGGGCAGCCGGCACGGAGGGAAAACCAGATGAGCGTGTTCACTGATGCCGAACGTGAGTACCTCCTCGGCGGCGTACGCCTCGGGCGCCTGGCGACTGTCGGAGCGGACGGAACTCCGCACGTCGTGCCGACCAGCTTTCGATACAACCCTGGTCACGACTCCATCGATGTCGGTGGCCACGATTTCGCGACGCGCAAGAAGTACCGTGACGCGCTCCGGCACCCCAAGGTGGCCTTCGTCGTTGACGACATCGTCTCGATCGACCCCTGGCGGGTTCGCGGAATCGAGGTACGTGGCGTTGTGGAGGTGCTGGACACCGGCGGGACCACCCTGGGACCAGGGTTCGCGCCGGAGATGTTCCGGATCATCCCCCGGCGCATAGTCAGCTGGGGCATGCGCGATCAGGACGCTTTCAGCGGCCGGTCCGTCGGCTGACTCAACGGCAGAAGCCGCCTACGGCCATGAGGCGAACGACTTGAGGGCCAGACGACGACCCCGGTCATGTCCAGCGTCTCGGACTGCTGCAGCGTCCGCTCTCATTCCATGTTGACACGTAAGGACTCGGTCACCCCGGAGACGACGGCCGCCCGGGTGGTGAGGGCACAATCCAGCTGCAGGTCATGGTGCTGGGGCGGCAGCCGGGCGTCGTCGCCGAGCAGAACGGCCCCATCGCCACGACTCCGGCCCACTCTCTGCTGCTCGGCCCACCAGACGCCCCGATGCTGGGTGTCGGTGACCACGATGACCTCGTGGTGGAGATAGGTCTGGGCGGCCACGCTCGCCAGCGCCACCTCCAGCATGGCCGCCCGGGAAGGGATGTGGGGGATGATGGCCGAGATCAGCTCAGCCGTTCGAGACGAAGATTTCCCCGCAGCTTAGGTTGGGCAGGTAAGGGGGGTCTGGGGTAGAGGTGCAGGCCGCTCCCATGGTGATCGTCCCGTAGTAGGACGTGGGCAGCAGGATGTTAGCCCGGTGGCCCCAGCAGCCCGGGTCACTGGCGACAGTACAGTCTCCGTTCATGCCCACTCCGTCGTTGTAGACCATCCACCACTCGTCCACGACCGTGTTATCACCATTCGCCCAGTTGGAGGCGGAGACTTCGTAACCAGCCAGGCTGGGGGGATCGTCTCTGGCCTGGGCGCCCACCAAGGCGTCCGCATCCAGGTCCGCAGTCGGCCCCTGGTAAGGGGGGAGGTCCCGGACCTCCCGGTCGTCATTAGCCAGGATCAGCAACTGCTGATCGTAGGGCAGGGTCCAGAAGTCATCGGGCAACGCGAACGGAGTGAGTCCCTCAGCGGTCATTGCGTTGTCCCAGATCGTGACCGAGGCGGCCTCACAGCCGGCCACAGTGCTATCACTCCAGTTGCAGGCAGCGTTCATCTCGGCGTAGCCCGTAGAGTCGTTCGTCGCTGGCGCGGCCAGGTCGAAGGGTGTGGGGGTGGGCGCCGGGGTCGGAACGCTAGTTGGAGGTGAGGCCACGGGCTCTCGGGTGGACTGTGCGCCGGTGGCGCATCCGGCGAGCAGGAGGGAAGCACCAAGCGCCAGGGCCACCGCCACATCGCTGGCTCGCACTGTCGCCTTCTTGAGCCAGTTCCAGTCCAGCAGCAAGAAACCCGGCGCGAAGATGATCGCCCCAGCGGCAGCGCCCAGCCAGACGATGATCGCGCTTGCCTCCGCGGCGGCGACCACAATCAAGAACGCGGCAGCCCGGGCCAGGTGCTGGGCAACTGACTCCGGCGGCCCGAGTACCGCTGCCAACCGAGCGATCCAGGCGTTCAGCACGGGCTGACGATAGACCAGATCCAGGCCAAGCGGAGTAGCTCCCTCACGGGACAGCCCCGGAGAAAGCGGCTCGGCGCCCGTCTCCCGGGCCCGACTGGCTACCGGTCCTGCCTGCGACCTTGAACGCGACGCGGCGGCGGGTCCGCGAGCGTCCATCTATCCGCTCACCAGGCAGCTCTGCGATCGGTGCACCCCAGGCCGAGGATTGGCCAGCGACCTCTTCCTCGCCAAGAATCCGAAGCTGTGAACTGCGCGACTGACATCACGGAGATCACCGCTGGCCGCCCACTCCCGTGGCCAGCGAGCGACCCGAGATGCGCCCCGGTGGGCGGGAACGGACGTGAGTCCTAGCTCGACATTGCCGGGTAGATAGGAGCCCTCCTCGAAGCTATCCAGTGCGGTCCCGAGCGAACGTGGGTGGTAGGATCCGCGGAGTCATGGGAGGTGCGGCGGCGTCTTGCCGCCAAAGCCGAGGGACCCGGCCCCACTTGCCGCCAGCGGCCTCGCCCGCCACCGGGGCTGGGGTGTGTGCTTGAGTCACTGGAAGACCCGCGTGGGCGTGATTCACGGGCCCAACCCACCAGAACGGGTGCCCATGCGCTGGAGCCTCCGGGATCCTCGCTTGATGTGGGCTCGAGTCACGCTCGTAGGGGTCGTGGCCGGATTCATCGCGTCGCTCGGAGCCCCGTCTTTGCCTGATGCCGTGGCGGTGGGGCTTGCATCCGGTGGACTGCCCTTCCTCGGCGCAGGTTTCCTGCACCCCGCGCTCAAGAGGTGCACCGTCAGCGTCGCAGCGATCCGGAGCGAGGTAAGCCGAAGTCCGTCTCTCTCCAGCGTCGTCCCCCTGCCTGGCGTTTCGGGCATCATCTGCGCGTTGATCAAGGGTGTGCCGGGCCCCGGAATGGCCTTGGTGCTAGCGGGAGCTGCGGTGTTCACCTGGGTCGCTTGGGAGGCCACCATGTGGGTGGCGTCGAAATCAGAGGCCTCCTACCGGTTACTGACGCACGGCGACGTCCAGGCAGGCCGAGCGCGTCTGAGCATCCTGAAGGCCGCCGAGAACCGCTGGCGAGACCGGGACTGGTGAAAGGCTCGGGGAAGCCAATACTCGGTCCGGCCCCGGCCCACGGGGAGGGCGCCAGGTCGGCCAGAAACTCTGACCATCGACGGTAACTGGGCCGCCCTGGCCCGCCAGCCTGTCAACGAGGCCGGCGTCCGAGGGCAAGCCATCGCCGTCTCAACCTCATCTGGAGCGAAGCAACAGTGCGCAACCGAGACGACCTTGGCATCCGCCCACCAACCCCCTCCACCTGAGATCGGCCGAGCCCAGGGCAGGGCTTGAACCCGCGAGCTCTCCCTTTTCAAGAACCCAAGCTGCGCGTTGTCCGACTGAGATCAGAAAGGCTCCCGGAGCCTCTCCACTTGTGTGGTCTACGGGCATCCCGCCCCGGTCGCTCCTCAGTTGGGGCCCTGAGGACCCGCGCGAGGCCACCCGGAACCTGACGCCCGGGCCGACGCCATGCCGTTTCCACCCGTTCGAGCTTTCGTAGCTACCTGGCGACGAGATCTCCGCTCCGACGACCTAGCGTGACCTCATGAACGCGACGGTCAGGCGCGTTGGTCAAGCCCCCTCACCCAAGGAAGCGCGGCGGCCAGTCGTGGTGGGAGGCGGCGTGATGCCGCCCCGCCGGAGTGCGACCGTCCGGCACAACCGACCGCCCCTGGCCGCCGCCAGCCTGAAGGCGTGCGAGAACCGGTACCAGGCCCTCGCCGAGCAGACGCCCTCCGGGGTCTTCCTGGTGAGCAGCCGCTCACTCCGCATCCTGGACACCAACACCGCCGCCTCCAAGCTCACCGGCTACTCCCACAAAGAGCTGCTGGGGATGCGTCTCGCGGACCTGGTCCCAGAGGAGAGCCGGGTCAAGGCGACATCTCAAGCGGCCAGCGCCACCGCCGGCGAGATTCGGATTTCGGAGGTCAAATGCCAGCGTAAGGATGGCGCCGTCGTGGACCTTGAAGTGCAGCAGCGCCGGCTCGAGGACGGGCGCATCCTCAGCGTCTTCCACGACACGAGCCAGGAGGTTGAGGCTAAGGGCCACCTCCACCAGATGCTCTCTGGCATCAGGCTCTTTGCGGCGACCGTCGACGCCAATGGCAAGATCTCGTACGCCAATCCTGCTCTCAGCGAGCTCACCGGCTGGTCCCTCGAGGAGTTGCTGGGGTGCTCCATCTCGCAGCTCCTTCCTGCTGCCACCGAGGCCGATGGTGGCACAGAGCTGGGCCGGCGGCTGCGGACTGCCAGCCTGCGCAATCCGCTGATCACGGAGATCCTGACCCGGTCCGGCAGACACCGCCTGGTCGCGGTAAGCGCCACCCGCCTCAACCAGAGGGCAGGCGAGCTCCACCAGGCTGCCATCATGGGCGAGGACGTCACCGAGGAGCACGCCATCCAGAGCGCCCTGAACCGGGAGCTGCGGGACCGGCGCGACGTAGCCGCCGGGATCGGGCGCCTCGCGCGGGGCAGTACCGCCGCAGCAACTGGCGATGCCCTCTGCCGGGAGCTGCGGCGCCTCATGGGGGTCGGCCTGGCATTCGTGGCCGTGTTCAACCCCGATGGGGACGCCACTGTCCTCTCCATCGACGGCCCAGACAACTTCTTTCTCTCCGCCGACGTTCAGCTGCCGCATGCCCGGGCCCGCTACCTCATCGAGCGGGCGAGTCACGGGCCCTGGGCGGCCCGCTGGCAGGAGCGCCCCTCTGACGGTCTCTACGGCAAGGCGATGACAGCCTCCGGGTTGCAGAGCTTCTCGTACGCACCGATCCGCTACGGTCCCACCAACGTCGGGGTGCTGGCAGCGGGGGCTTTCGGCGGCGCCGACCAGGCGGCGACGGTGGTCCACCTCCCGGCCATCGCCGAGTTCGGGGCCGCCGCCAGCGCCTTGCTCGGCCTCGATGTGCTGGCTGAGGGCGTCGCCTCCCGGCGTCGCCTCGATCTTGCGAAACTGATGCGCGCGCACGCCTACCTCCCCGTCTTCCAGCCGATCGTGGAGATCACCAGCGGCCAGGTGTGCGGCTATGAGGCACTCACCAGGTTCCTGGATGGTGAGCGCCCCGACGTTCGCCTCTCGGCGGCTTGGGGCATGGGCATGGGGCCCGAGCTCGAGCTGGACTTGCTGGCGACCGCCGTGGAGGCAGCACGGCAACTGCCTGAGGGCCGCTGGCTGAATGTCAACCTGTCTCCCCGGCTGCTCGATGACCTCGTTCGGGTCAGGGAGATCCTGGCCAAGGCCGACCGCCCTCTGGTCCTTGAGATCACGGAGCACGAGGTGATCACCGACTACCCCGCCTTCAGGGCGGCGCTCTCCGGGCTCGGACCGGTTCGCACCGCCGTCGACGACGCCGGATCCGGGATCGCCAGCCTTGCCCACATCCTGGAACTGCACCCGGACTTCGTGAAGCTCGACATGACCCTCGTCCGGGGCATCGACACCGACCCGGCCCGCCGGGCGATGGCGGCTGCCATGTGCCACTTCGCCGGAGACACCGGGTGCCAGCTCATCGCGGAGGGTGTGGAGACCAAGGAGGAGGCCGACACCGTCAAGGCGCTTGGTGTCAACCTCGGTCAGGGATACTGGTACGGACGGCCGCAGCTCATCGAGGCGCTCATCACCGGGCCCTCGCTCAGCCCAACCCGGACCGGTTCCTCCAATGCTCCCCAGCTAGTGCTCCTGAGTACGGCCAGCTAGCGAGCCCAGCGAGGGGATTGAACCCGCGACCTCCTCCTTACCAAGATTCCGAAGCTGAGCGCTGTGCTACCGAGATCCTGGGTCCGAGCAAAACCTGTCCAGTCAAGTGGTCTTCCCTGGTGCTGTGACTGCGCATTATGCGAACACGTGCAGAGGAGTCCGCCAGAACGCCGATTCTGTCCGCCACCGCAGGCTCCAACTACCGAGTGCTGTGGGCGGTGTCTGGGCGCGGGTCGCCGAGGGGGAAGGCGACATCGCAAACGAGGTCGTTAGGTCCGATGTCGTCTGGCTCGACGAGGTAGACCTCACGGCAGGACAGTCGGCTGCCAGGCCGGGAAGTGACGTCGAGCGAGCACGCGACGGCGTCGTAGGCGGCAAGGATCACCGGGTAGTCCCATTGGGCCTTCGTAATTGTCGTGTATGCCTCCTCATGGGATGGTTCGGTGCGAACACCGACGATGTCGTCGGGCTGGATCTCCGGAGGGCAGGGCAGCACCGCCTCGAGCGGACCGTCGCGCTCGGCATCGACGACGCCGTGGAAGATCAGCATGAACGGACCGGTCGCAACTGCTCCTCGCAGGCGGTCGGCGAAGGCGTTCTTCGCCTCTCGCACGAAGCTGTCGGTCTCGTTCCCGTGGAGGCGCCGCTGGATCGACATGACGCGCTGGCCTGGTACGCGACGTACGTGGATCGGGAACATAGGGTCGCCTCCCCGGTTGAAGGTCGCTTGGACGTGGTGGATGAGCAACTGGCGATCAGCCTGGCGGCGGGCAAACGCCGCGAGGAGCACGTCCAGTCGTCGGATGGCCAAATCGGAGCTTCGGGCGACGTCGTCGAGCACGAGTTGGATGTCGGCGAGACTCAGATCCGCACCGCGCAGCAGACCGATGAGCTGCCCGGTGCGGATCTGTCCGGTCCCGTAGTGCCGGTAGCCGGTGGCGGCGTCGGTCAGGGCGGGCGTGAGGAGGCCGTTCCGGTCGTAGATACGGAGGGCCTTGGGCGTTAGACGCGTCCGGCGAGCAAACTCGCCGATCGACAGCCTCTCGACGTTGTCCACGACCGAGATCCTCGCCCATGCCCCAGGGGCAAAGTCAAGCGGGCCCTGACGCAGGCAGAGAAGCCGCCCAGCCCGCCAACCATTAGCCCCGGATCAATCGCTCGAACCCCGTTGACACCCGGCCCTGGCACCTTGCGACGTGTGCGTGAGATCAGTGGAGCCCAGGGCGGGGATTGAACCCGCGACCTCTTCCTTACCAAGGAAGCGCTCTACCACTGAGCTACCTGGGCGTGGGCGGGAAGGGATTCGAACCCCTGTAGGCTTAAAGCCTGCTGATCTACAGTCAGCCCCGTTTAACCACTTCGGTACCCGCCCGCGCCGGAGTATACCGAGGCCTGCCGGGTGGGCCGAAGTCGGCCCCCGATCTTGGAGCCGAAATCCACCGAGCGAAGCGGAACCGTCGGCTCCAGCGCCGCCGTCAGTTCCGAAGGTCCATCCCCTCACCTTCGGATACCGACGGGGCGGCCGGGACGAGCACCTGGCGACGCCACTCCCCACGGCTGGTCGACCCGGCCGCGCGGTCAAGTCGGCCTCGGGCCGATGCGGGCACAGGCCTGGCCGGCGGCCGGCCGGGACGAGCGGCCGGTGCCCCAGCCAGCCCCAGGACGTAACATCACCCTGGGGTTAGTTGTACTCGCGCGCCAGGCGCGGTCAAGGAGACGGCAATGAGCATCATGCGACGGATGTCTGACCTGTTCCAGCAGAAGGCCAACAAGGTCCTGGATCGGGCAGAGGACCCGGTCGATGCGCTTGACCTTTCCTACCAGAAGCAGCTCGAAGCGCTCCAGCAGGTGAGGCGGAGCGTGGCCGAGGTACTCACCTCGGAGAAGCGCCTGGAGATTCAGGCAGCCCAGCTCCAGCAGACGCAGGACAAGTCCCAGGCCCAGGCCAAGCTGGCCCTCCAGCAGGGTCGCGAGGACCTGGCCCGGCTCGCGCTCACCCGCGCCCAGCAGGCCCAGGCCCAGTCGGACGGGATGCAGCAGCAGATCCAGCAGCTCAAGGAGCAGGAGCAGAAGCTGGAGGTGACGGCCCAGAAGCTCTCCGCCAAGGTCGAGGCCTTCCGGACCCAGCGGGAGACCATCAAAGCCCAGTACTCGGCGGCCAAGGCCTCAACTCAGATCGGTGAGGCGGTCACCGGCCTCTCCGAGCAGATGACCGATGTGAACCTGATGATGGAGCGGGCCCAGGACAAGACTCAGCAGATGCAGGCGCGCTCGGCCGCCATCGACTCCCTGGTCGACAGCGGCACCCTGGACACGATCGGGGTCAGCTCCGGCGACGACATTGATCGGCAGCTCCAGGGCCAGCTCACCGACTCCCAGGTGGACGCCCAGCTGGCGGCTCTGAAGCAGGAGGTGCTGGCCGCGCCCGACGCGGCGCCGCGGATCGCGGCTCCCCCACCCTCCCCCACGGCGGCGCCGGCGCCGGCGGGCTCGCCCCCGGCCAGCGAATCTGATGCCGACTCCATCGTGGTCCGGATCTCAGGTGAGGACCAGTTCCGGCTGAACATCGGCGAGCGCCCGCAGCTGGAGCCGCTTGACCGCGCCCTGGGCCAAGCCATCGAGAGCCAGGACCAGGTCGCCTACGCCAAGGCCCTGGCCGACCTGCTCAACTTCGTGCGCGCCCATGGCACCAAGCTTCCCCCGGAATCGCTGGTCGCCTCCGATGTGGTCCTGCCCTCCGAGGACATGACCTTGGAGGAAGCCACCAAGCTGCTCTCGGACGACGGCAACGTGGTCCCGGCCGGCGGCGCAGCGGTCGCCAGGTCCTAGAGCGCCGCCGCCTTGGTCAGACCGGCACGCCCCAGAGGGGGAACCAGGCGCTGAGGTCCGCCTCCACCGGGAGGTCGTCCTTGGCGATCGCCGCCAGCCGCATCTCCTCGCCGTTGTCCCGGCGGCGGTTCCCCGAGGGGACGAAGGGATAGAAGGTGCCCTGCTTGTAGCCGTAGATCCAGTAGACCTTGCCCTCACCTTGCCGGAAGGGGAACACCGCCGCCAGGAGGCAATCCCCCAGGCCGTCCGCGATCAGGCTCTCAGCCACCCCGTGCAGCGCGGCCAGGAGAGACTGGAACTCCGGGCCCTCGACCACCATCCACTCGAACCCGAGGTCGTCCTTGACCTCCTTCACCCTGAGGGCGTCGGCCGGGGCCGTCTGGTCCTGAACTTCCAGCATGTCCGCCGTGTCCTTGGTGAGCTGCTGGAACCGACCCGACGGGAGCGCTTTGAAGAGCACCCCAACCCTTCCCGCCGGCTCCAACGACCCCTCCGTCTGCAGGGTGAGCACCGCGGTGCTCATGGCGAAGACCCGGTCCTCATTGGGCTTGGGGAGCCGCGTCCTTCCCATCAGCGAATCTAGGAAGCCCAAGAGAGATCCCCTCTAGCGGGAGAGCCGGGCCTCCAGGTCACGCAGCCGGGCCAGCCGGTGCTCCAGCGACGGGTGAGTGGAGAAGACCTCGGCCAGGCTGCCCTTTCCGGCGTGCAGCGCCGGGAAGATCATGAGGGCGTTGGCGGCCTGGACCTGGCGCAGATCGCGGCTGGGGATCCGGCTCATGCTGCCACTGATCTTCTGCAGCGCTGAGGCCAGCTGGGCCGGCTCCTGCGTGATGACGGCCGATCCGCGGTCGGCCGCGTACTCCCGGTAGCGAGAGAGGGTCCGGATCAGGACAAAGCTGATCGCCCACACCACCGCCGCCACCAGGATGATCAGGATCATCCCCTCACCCTCATCCCTGGAGCGGCCCCGACCCAAGCCACCACCCATGCCACCGAAGCCACCGAACATCCCGAACCACATTCCCTGCTGCACGATCAGCGCGGCCACGGTGGCGAAGAAGCTTGCCATGGCCATCACCTTGACGTCCTTGTGGATGACGTGGCTCAGCTCGTGGGCCAGAACCGCCTCCAGCTCCTTGGGGTTGAGCTGGTTGAGGAGCCCCGTGGTGACCGCCACCACCGCATGCTTGGGGTTGCGCCCGGTCGCCAGCGCGTTGGGCACCTGGGAGGGGATCACCGCGACGGCGGGCATCGGCATCCCGGTGATCTGGCAGAGGCGCCCCACGATGTCGAAGAGCTCGGGCTGATCCTCGGCCAGCACCCGGTGGGCGTGCAGGCTGCTCAGAACCAATCTGTCGGAGTAGAAGTACTGCGCAATCAGCAGCACCGCCACCACCACCACGATCAGCGCGATCTGGACGTGGACCAGCAGCAGGACTCCGATGAAGGCCAGATAGACGACCGCCAGCAGGAAGAGGGCGAGGAACATCCGGATCGTCAGACCGACGTCGGCGCCGAGCTTGCGTTGCATACCTGCACATATATACCCGTTTGGCCCGAATCCACGCTGCCCCAAGCGTCCTCCCCCAGGGGCCGGCCCGCACTGGCCCGGCCTCGCATGGGACTCGGCAGCATGGAGGGGCCGACACCCGGGGTCTGACGACCCCTCTCGGTGGGCCGCCTCGATCCGGGCGGGCGCTAACATGGCCGCTGCGGGCGCCGTGTCGCGCGGCCGCATCTAGAGGAGTTCCTCGCGCATGCCTGTCGGGCTAGACGTACTGGTGGGTCTGGTGGTGCTGGCCCTGGCATCGCGGACCTCGGTGGGACGGCGGGCGGTGAGCATCTGCCAGCAGAAGATCTCCCACCTCCTCGACCGCGCCGAGAACCCGGTCGAGGCCCTTGACCTCTCCTACCAGAAGCAGCTCGAGGCACTCCAGCAGGTGAAGCGGGGAGTGGCCGAGGTGGTCATCTCGGAGAAGCGGCTGGAGATCCAGGCCAGCCAGCTGCGCCAGAATCAGCAAAAGCTGCAGGGCCAGGCCAAGCTGGCGGTGCAGCAGGGCCGCGACGATCTGGCCCGACTGGCCCTCACCCGCTCCCAGGCCGCCAAGGGCCAGCTGGAGTCCCTGGAGCAGCAGATTCAACAGCTGAAGGATCAGGAGCAGAAGCTGGAGCTGACATCCCAGCGACTCCAGTCCCGGGTGGAGTCCTTCCGCACCCAGCGGGACACCCTCAAAGCCCAGTACTCGGCAGCTCAGGCCTCAGCCAGGATTGGGGAGGCGGTGACCGGGATCTCCAGCGACATGACCGACGTCAACCTGATGCTGGAACGGGCCCAGGACAAGACCACCCAGATGCAGGCCCGGGCGGCCGCCATCGACCAGCTGGTCTCGTCCGGAACCCTCGACGCGCTGGGAAGCCCAGGTGGAGACGACATCGACCGTCAGCTCCAGGCAGGAGTCCAGGGAGCTGCGGTAGAGTCGCAGCTCAGCCAGTTGCGCCAGGAGGTCCTGGCCGAGCCGGGTCGACAACAGCGTCTGGAAGGTGCAGAGGCGCCCCAGGACCCAAGTCAGAAGGGAGGATAGCGGCGTGCTTCACCTGGTCGCCTTCATAGTCATCGGACTCGTCGTCGGTGCCATCTTCATCCGCAAGGCCCGGGCCCTGGCCGCGGTCATCCGGGTGGTCGGAGGTCTGGTCGGGTCACTGGCGGGCGGGTTCATCTCCCTGGCCGCCCTGGGCAGCAAGCAGACTAGTGGCAAGTACGGCTCACTGGTGGTGGCGCTGGTGGTCTCGGTGATCATCGCGGCCATCGCCGCCGCCCTCACCAACTCGATGGATGTCAGCGGCCGGCGCTGAGTTCCTGCCCGGGTGACCGGGCCCGGCTACCGGGCTGCGCTCGCCAGGTATCCCGCGGCAGCCTCGGCATCCCGCGCCATCTGCTCGACCAGCTCGCGGTCGCTGGGGAAGGTCAGCTGTCCCCGCAGACGATGGAGAACGCTCACCAGCACCTCCCGACCGTAGAGGTCTCCGGGGTCCTCCAGACAGTGGACCTCGAAGGTCAGCCCCTCGCCACCGAAGTGGGGGCGCCGGCCGATGCTGCCCACGGCTCCCCGGCGGATCCCATCCTCGGCGGTCAGATCCATCACGAAGACCCCGTCAGGTGGCAGAGCCTGAACCGAGGAGAGCTGCAGGTTGGCGGTGGGGAAACCGAGCCCGTGGCCCAGACCCGCTCCGCGGACCACCGGCCCCAGCACCTGGGGGGGCCGTCCCAGCATCTCCCGGACCGCGTCCAGATCGCCTTGGCCCAGACGCTCGCGGATGGCCGAGCTGCTGATCTCGACCCCGTTCGAGGATCGAGGCTCGACCACCCGGACCCTGAACCCGGCGGANNAAAGTCGAGCTTGCCTTCCCCAGGCTTGCCCACCGAGAACATGGGCCCCACCACCATGGTCTCGATCGCCACCCGCTGGCAAACCCTGTCCATGAAGTCGCCGGGTCCCATGCCCCACACCCTTTGGTCGAAAGGGATCACCCAGACCCGGTCCACGCCGGCCTGGGTCAGCAGCCTCCGGCGCAGCTCCAGTGGGGTGAGGAGGAGCGGCCCCCGGCCCGGGCTGATGACCGCCCTGGGGTGGGGCTCGAAGGTGATCGCCGTCACCGGCACCCCCAGCTGGTCCGCCTCTTCCCGGGCGGCCGCCAGGATGGCCTGATGACCGAGGTGGACGCCGTCGAAGTTGCCCAGAACCAGGCAGCCGGGAACGGCCGCGCCCGACGGCACCAGCCCCAGCCCGAACTCGGCCGGACCGTCGAGGGGGATCGGTGGACCTCCTGCCTCAGCCACTGAGCGGGAGCAGGACCTTGGTGGGCCGGAAGCGCAGGCCGGTGACCTCACCCACCGCCAAGAGCCGGCCGTCAGGGCCATGGGCTCGCACCTCGCCCGTACCGGGGCTCCCCTCCCCGGCCGGCTCGGGGGCTCGTTGCAGCCAGACCGCCTGGCCCCGCTGGACCGCCAGCGCCCCGGAGGGCAGCAGGTCCACCCTGGGCATGGCGCTGAGGGCGACCTCGGGCGGCAGCAGCAGGGCCCGGGGGTCCGGAGAGGCCATCAAGTCATCGAGCTGGACCGCATCCGCAAGCTTGAAGGGGCCGTACTCGGTCCGCTCCAGCCAGGCCAGCACCCCACCAACCTGGAGCCGCTCCCCCAGATCGGCCGCCAGCACCCGAAGGTAGGTGCCCCGGCCGCAGACCACCTCGACCTCGGCCTCAGCGACCTCGCCCCCGGAGAACGCCAGCAGGCGGATGCTCCGGATCTCAGCCAGACGGGGTTTGCGCTCCACGGTGAGTCCCTGGCGCGCCAGCTCGTACAGGTGCCGGCCCTGATGGCGCACCGCCGAGTGCATCGGGGGCACCTGCTCGACGATGCCCACAAATCGCTCCAGCGCGGCCGCCACCTCGGCCCTGGTGATCTGCGCAGCCGAGGCCGAGCGGCGCACCTCACCTTCGAGGTCGCCGGTGTCGCTGACCTCACCCAGGCGGAGCCGGGCGTGGTAGGTCTTGGGTTGGCGGAGGATGTAATCGACCAGCCTGGTCGCCCGGCCCACGCACAGGGGCAGGACGCCTGAGGCTGCCGGGTCCAGGGTCCCGGCATGGCCGACGTGGCGCTCATCGAGGGCGCGCCGGGCCATCTTGATGGCCGCGAAGGAGGTGATCCCCTCCGGCTTGGCCAGGTTGAGGAGCCCGGTCACCGCCGGGGCGCTGCCCCTGGCTCCGTCCCTGGTCCGACTGGCCCCGGAAACGACCGCCATCAGGCCCCGGTCTCGATGGCGCGGCGGGCCGCTGCGAGCAGCTCCTCCTCGGCCCTGGCCAGCGGCCAGCTGACCTCCGCCCCAGCGGCCCGGCGATGACCGCCGCCGCCCAGAGGAGCCACCAGCCGGTGCGCCTCGACCCAACCCCGAGTGCGGACGCTGACCCGGGTCAGCTCTGGCGCAGCCTCCTTGAAGAGCAGGGCGCAGACCATGGTGTCGAGGCTCTGGAGCACATCGATGATGCCCTCGGTCTCCCCCATCTCAGCACCGCTGCGGGTCAGCATCTCCTGGGTGACCTCGCTCCACGCCAGCTTCCCCCCCAGTTCGTAGCGGGCCCCCGCCGCCGCCAGCGCCTGGAGCCGGAGGGTCGTCTCCGGACGGGACTTGTAACTCTTGAGGGCGACAAAGGCCGGGTCGGCGCCGAGCCGGCAAAGATCCGCCCCCATCTGGAGAACCTCGCCGGTGGTGTTCTCGTGGCGGAAGCCTCCGGTGTCCGTGAAGATCGCGGCATACAGATTGGTGGCGGCCTCCGGGCTGATCTCCGCCTGCCAGGCGCGCAGGGTGTCGAAGACGATGGCCCCGCTGGCGGCTGCCTCCCGCTCCACCACACAGATATCTCCGAAGCCGTCATTGCTGGTGTGGTGGTCGAAGACCACGGTGAGCGGCGCCGCCTCGATCCTCGCCCTGAGGTCGCCGAAGCGTCCCAAGCTACCGGCGTCGAAGGCGATCGCCACCGCTTCCCTGGGGGCCGCCTCCCGGTTCACGGCCTCGTACCCGGGGAGGTATCCGAGGCCCCGCGGAAGCGGAGCTGGAACCCAGACATGCGGATGCTTGCCCTGGCGGCGAAGGTAATCGGCAAATGCCAGAGCGCTGCCCAGGGAGTCGGCGTCGGCGTTCTCGTGGGCGACCAGCAGGAACTCTTCGTGGTCCCGGACCACCTGCTGAACCTGCCCCAGGGGCTCAGCCACCGGAGCCACCACGCCGGGGGGCCCCCGGGCTCTCCAACTCCCTGAGGATGGTGCTGACCCGGACCCCGTAGGCGATGGAATCGTCGAGCCGGATGTCGAGCCGCGGGATGCGCCGCATGTGCTCCAGCCGCTCACCGAGAAGGTGACGCAGGTAGCCGGTCATGCCCCGAAGAACCCGCAGCGCCTGCTCCCGCTCCGGCTGCTCCCCGAGCACGCTCACCTTGACCTGGGCGTTGGACAGGTCGGGTGCGCAGCGGACCGCCACCACGGTCACCNNGTCCTTGACCGCGGAGGCGATCGCCAGGGCCAGCTCCTGCTGGAGCTGAACGTTGATGCGCTCCAAGCGATGACTGCCGCCGGGCTCTCGTGCTCGCCTCACCACCAGGCCACCACCACCCGATGGCCAAGCTCAGCGGTTACGCTGCTGGACCACATAGCAGTCGAGAGTGTCGCCCTCCTCGAACTCCTGGTAATCACCGAGCTCGATGCCGCACTCGTAGCCCTGGGCCACCTCGCGGACATCGTCCTTGAAGCGCCGGAGTGAGGCCACCTGGGTCCGGTGCACCTCCTTGCCACCCCGGATCACCACCGCCAGGTCGCCTCGGCTGACCTTCCCCTCCCCGACCTGACAGCCGGCGATGAAACCGACCCGCGGCACCCGGATCCGGAGCTTGACCGTGGCCCGGCCCTCGAACACCTCCTCGAAGGTGGGCTCGTGCAGCCCGCGGATCGCCCTTCCGATGTCCTCTGTGATCTGATAGACCACGTCATAGGTCCGCACGTCGATCCCATGGCTCTCAGCCAGCGCCTTGGCGCCGGCGTCGGGACGGACGTTGAACCCGACCACGATGGCATTGGCGGCCGCGGCCAGGTCCACATCGGCCTCGGAGATAGGGCCGACCCCGTCGGCCACCAGCCGCAGCCGCACCAGCGGGTCCGAGAAGCGCAGCAACGCGGACCGAAGCGCCTCCAGCGAGCCCTGGGTGTCGGCCTTCACCACCAGGTCCAGGTCCCGCAGTCCCTCGGTGGACTGCCGGCTGAGCTCGGCCANNGCTGACCCGGTTGATATCCCCCCGCCCCGAGCGCAGCACCTGCCGGCGCTCTTCGGCCACCGTCCTGGCCTCTCTCTCAGAGCCCATAACCGCCAGCCGGTCCCCAGCGGTCGCGACCTCGGGAAGCCCTACCACCAGCGCCGGCAGCCCCGGGGTCACCGCCTGGGTGCGCCGGCCGCGGTCGTCGAACAGGGCGCGGACCCGGCCCGCCAGGGCCCCGACCACGAATTCGTCCTGGACCCTGAGGGTTCCCTCTTGGACCAGCACGCTGGCTACGGGCCCCTGGCCCCGTTGGAGCTGGGAGTCGATCACCGCCGCCTCCGCCGGCCGGTTGGGATTGGCTCTGGGCTCTCCCAGGTCGCTGACCAGCAGGATCATCTCCAGCAGGTGATCCAGTCCCTCGCCGGTCTTGGCCGAGACCA
>PLTL01000369.1 GCA_003164475.1 Candidatus Dormiibacterota bacterium
TCGACCTTTTCGCCGAGGTCTGGCCCCAGGGCCAGGCGGTGCGGCTGCTGGGGCTGGGGGCCGAGGGGATCAGCCGGCTTCGGCAGATGAGCCTTTTCGAGTCGAGCGGCGATAAGGAAGAGCGGGTGGACCAGGCGTTGGACGACCTTCGGCGCCGGTATGGAGGCCGGGCCATTTCCCGGGGCACCGAGTCCCTCGCGGCGCCCCTCGACTGGAACCGGGACCATCTGCGCCGGCTCGGACACTCCTAGCTGCTGAGGGCGTCGCGGGCGGGGACCGTATCATCTGTTCACCCTGGCAGCGGGCACAGCCGTCCAGGTCCCCAGGCAAGGCGGTCGTCGGTGGGCCGTGGTCCGGAGGATGCAACAGACATGACCTCGGACGGGTCCACGAGCGGGTGAAGAAAGAGTTCCGGTTCCACCCGGCCCGCGGAGCGGCGGTCCGGCCCAGTCGAGTCGGCGCCTGCGGCCTGACCGCCTCTCTGAGCCGCAAGTTCGTGTCCTGGTGGGGGCCCGCGGCAGCTGGGGCGCCGATGGCCAACCGCCCCCTTCTGCTCGGAGCCGGGACCTTCCCAGAGCAACCCGCTGAGCCGCGCTGTGTCGAGGCAGGGCTCGTTCCCTCGCTGGTCGTCGCCCCCCGCCAAAGCCTGCTCAGGGTCCCGCCGGCGGGTCGTGCTCGAGGCGCCTGAGGAGATGGGGATGATTCGGCGCGGCTGTGCGCGGAGCTGCCTGGGATGCCTGATTCCCGTGATCGTGATCGTGGCCCTGCTGGCGTTCGCGGTGCATCTCTGCCTCACCCCGCCGCACTATCGGCAGGTGGTCCCCGCCTCCCCGGCCACGGTGCAGCTGGTCGAAGCCGAGGCGGTGGCGGCTGCGCTCTCCAGCGGCGAGCCGGTGGCACTGCTCCATCTCGACGATGCTGACGTCACCGGGCTGCTCCGGGACAGCATCCCCAGCTATGAGGGTCTCTCCAACCTCGAGGTTCACGTCCTCCAGGGCCAGGTGCTCGTCAGCGGCGAGACTTCCATCCTCAAGCAGCTGCTGGTGATCAGCGGGCCGGTCAGTTTCAAGGGCCAGGGCACGGGTGTCATTGAGCTGGATTTCTCCGGGCTGTCAATCGGCCAGCTGCCCCTGCCGACCCTCATCCCCTTAGCCCTCTCCCGGGACTTCCACCCGGATCTGGAGCTGGCCGTGCTGGGTGCGGGCCGCAGTCTCCGGTTCGCCTGCGAAGCCGCCCGTCCCGACGAGCTGACGGTGGGGATCAGCTACGGCCAGGGATCGGCGTCCACCGAGGCCACAGCATGCAAGACCAGCCCATGAGCAGTGACCGCCACCAGCTAACCCACCTAGACCCCAGCGGGAGGGTGCGGATGGTGGATGTCGGCGACCGCCCCGAGACGGACCGCGAGGCGACCGCGGAGGCTGTGGTTCGGATGAACCGGGCCGCGTTCGAGGGGATCTCCGAAGGGACCGCACCCAAGGGGGATGCGCTGGAGGTCGCCAGGCTGGCGGGGATCATGGCGGCCAAGCGAACCCCTGGCCTGATTCCCCTCTGTCACCCCCTCAACCTCACCCATGTCGCGATCGAGGCCTCGCTGCGAAGCCGACCGTACCGGGTCCGCTTGCGGGCCACCGTCAGGTGTCACGGCAGCACCGGGGTTGAGATGGAGGCCCTGACCGCGGTGGCGGTTGCCGGGCTGACGGTGGTGGACATGGTCAAGAGCCTCGACCCCTGGGTCGAGGTGGCGTCCATCCAACTGGTCTCCAAGAGTGGGGGACGCTCGGGGACGGTTCGCCGCCCGGCTCCGGCGAGGCGTCTGAGCTGACCGCGGAGGCCGGGCAGGTCAACGACCGCGGGCGCCAGCTGCGTGAGCTCCGCTATCTGCAGAAGCTGGCGGTCGAGGCCGCCTCCACCATGGAGCGTGACGAGCTGCTCCTACTCGTGATCCGCGAGACCACCGGCGTGATGGAGGCGGACGTCTGCTCCCTGTATCTCTACGACCAGTCGCGGGGCGGGCTGGTGCTCACCGCCACCAACGGGCTCGACCAGGCGGCGGTCGGGAACGTGGTGCTGGCCCCCGGCCAGGGGATAACCGGCTCGGTGGCGGCATCGCTCGAGCCTCTGTCGGTCGCGGATGTGGCCACCGATGCCCGTTTCAAGTGGATAGAGGGCCTCGACGAGGAGCGCTTCACCTCGATGCTCTCGGTGCCGATCATGGCCGGCCCCCGGATGGTGGGAGTTCTCAACGTTCAGACCGTGCTGCGCCGGGAGTTCCGTCCTGACGAGCTGGCCTTTCTGTCCGCCATCGCCGGGGCCCTGGCGGGCGCTTTGGAGCGCAGCGAACTTCAGCACCGCTTGGAGCGGCAGCTGGACGAGATCCAGCTCTCGCAGACCGTGCATGAGCGCTTCACCGAGCTGGCGCTTTCCGGCGCCGGGCTGAACAAGATCCTCGATGCCATCGCCGCACTGGCGGGCGCCGAGGTCGGGCTCTACGACCCCCTCGGCTTCCACCTCGAGCAAGGTGCGGGCAGCGGACACGCAGTCCGCCGCCTGACCGTGCCGACCTCGATCACTGCCAACCCGGCCGCCGGATTGGTGGGGGTGAGCCTCGCCCGGCCGCGGCTAGAACTCGTGCTCACCCCGGTGAGGGCGGGCGAGGAGCTGGTGGCGGTGCTGGCGGTGGAGGGAACGGTCGAGGGGGCGACACCCGGCCGGCGCCGGGCCCTGGAGCATGGGGCCACGGTGGTCGCCCTCGAGCTCCTCAAGGAGAGGGCTGCCGCCGAGGTGGAGCGTCGGCTGCGAGGCGACCTGCTGGAAGGCCTCCTGGCTCCCGGCCAGAACCCCGAGGACATCTCCCGGCTGGCGCTGAGAGCGGAGCGGCTCGGATACCGGATTCCGGACCGGGCCTGGGTCCTGGTGCTGCAGCCGGACGACGAGCGCTCCATGATCAGCTTCCAGACCCTACCGCTCCAAGAGCGCCTGCGGCGCGATCTCAACGAGCTCAGCCAGCTGCACTTTCCCGGCGCCTTGGCGGTGACGAGGGCGACCTCGGCCGTGGTTCTCGTCCCCGCCCAGGCGGCGAACCCGAGGAGCGGTCCGTCGGACCCGCCCACCCTTGAGTTGGAACAGTTCGCCAGGGCGGCGCTGGCGCTGGCCGCCGGACTCGGCCGGAAGCTCAGCTTCTCCATCGGTCTGGGGAGCTTGGCGGCTTCGGCCGGGGAGCTGGCGAGGGCCCACGAAGAGGCGCGCCAGGCACTGCGGCTCGCCCGCCGCGGGGGCAGCGCCGGGCAGGTGACCTCCTACCGAACCCTGGGGGCGCTGCGGCTCCTGCTCGAGGTGCGGGACCCCGAGATCTTGCGCCGGTTTGTGGACGAGACTCTGGGACCGATCCTGGCCTATGGAACACACCACCGCACGCCGCTGCTGTCGACCCTGGAGGCACTGGTCTCCCAGCGCTGGAACCAGCGGGCGGCGGGGCGGCAACTCCAGGTTCACATCAACACCCTGGCCTACCGGATGCAGCGCATCGAGGACCTCCTCAACGCGTCCCTGGACGACGCGGAAACCCGGGTGGTGCTCAGCGTCGCGCTCCAGGCCAGGCAGCTGCTCCTGGGTGGGGGAGCGGCGGCGTGGTAGCGTGCTCCGCCCAGGCTCCAAGCACCCAGGAGGGTTCCCGATGCTGAAGAGAGGTGACCAGGCGCCCCCATTCGAGCTCCAGTCGGGTACCGGTCAGACCATTGGTTCCGAGGGTCTGCGTGGGCAGCGCTGGGTGATCTACTTCTATCCCCGGGACAACACCCCTGGCTGCACGATCGAGACCCGCGAGTTCGGCCAGGCGTTGCCGGAGTTTGCCAGGCGCGAAGTCAAGGTGTTCGGTTGCTCGGTGGGCGACGTCCGGGCCAAGGCCGAATTCGCCGCCGCCTGCGGAGCTCCGGAGCTACCCCTGCTGGCCGACACCGACCACCGGGTGGCGGAGGCCTTCGGGGTCTGGCTGGAGCGGGAGCGGAGGGGCGAAACCTTCATGGCGGTGTTCAGGGCCACCTTCCTGATCGGGGCGGACGGCAAGGTCGAGGGAGTGTGGGACTCGGTCAGGCCGGAGGGCCACGCGGCAGAGGTCTTGGCTGCCGTGGCTGGTTCCCTCACGGGTGGCGACTGACTGCGGCTGCTCGAGTCGGGCCGGTGCGCCGCCCCGAGATGGGGGTCGTGACCCGGCTGGGCACGTTGGTGACCCGGGTGAGATCGAGCTGGTCAGCTCTGAACTCGTCAGAGTGGTTCGGGCCTCGCTGGCGCCGGCGAGGTCCCGCCCGAGCTGGGCCTGACGGATTCGGACACGGGCTTGCCTCGACGCCATCTCCGACCGCGGTCGGAGAACCCCGGGGCTTGGAGCTGAGGAGAGGCCGCGCCTTCGCCAGCGGGCGCCGGCAGCGGCGGTGGTCGGAAGTTCAAGGCCGTCCTGAAAGGGGCGAGGAAGCTAGTCCTCGCCCTGGGCCTTGGTGAAGCCAAGCTCGCCGTCGAACTCCGGGAGTCGCTCCAGGTGCATCCAGCGGTGCCCGACGGACACCCGATCCAGGAGCGTGAGGACGTCGAGGTCGGTCAACTCGGCGCTCTCATCCCTGAGCATGAACCGGCAGGGCCAATGATCGATGCAGTCGGCGCTCATGCGGCTCGCACGGGGGTAGACCATGGTGCCCCGGTTGCTGATGCTCTTCAGCTCCAGCGCAGTGCCCGCCGCGCACCGCTCCAGGCTCCGGCCCAGCTCGGCGGGGTCCAGCTCCGACTCGATGAAGACGTCCACACCGATATCGCGCCGGGACGCGGAGCGGACCAGGGCGGCCCCGGGGGAGACCTGGGGCAGTTTCAGGGGCAGGTGCTGCCGCACTGACCAACTTGCCGAGCGCTCCCCCATGTGGGAGAGGATGGCCTGGGTGTACTCGGTGGTTGAGGCCGCCGGTTCGTCCCCGGCGATGTCCCGAGTCTTGACACCGGACTCCAGGGTGACCAGAACCGCGTTCTCGATCCTCTCGGCGGCAGCGACCTGCTCGAGATAGCGCAGCATCATTGCTCCGCTGAGGATCAGCGCTGTGGGGTTGATGACGTTCATCCCAGCGTACTTGGGCGCCGACCCGTGCACAGCCTCAAAGATCGCCACCTCGTTACCGATGTTGGCCGAGGGCGCCAATCCCAACCCGCCGACCAGAGCCGAGCTGAGGTCGCTGATGATGTCGCCGTTCATGTTGGTGGTGACGATCACGTCGAACTGCTCCGGCCTCTTGACCAGTTGGTGAGCGCAGTTGTCGATGATGATGTGGTGTGCCTCGATCTCCGGGTACTCCGGCGCGATCTCCTCGAACGTGCGCTTGAGCAGTCCTTCGGTCAGCTTCATGATGTT
>PLTL01000137.1 GCA_003164475.1 Candidatus Dormiibacterota bacterium
CGTTCGCCCCGGCCGTGAAGTTGCCGCTGTGGCTCTTGGTGATCTGCAGGTCGGCGCGGCCGATGTACTCATCCACCGTCTTCGTGTTGCTGACGTAGTCACCGCTCCCGTTCCTCGAGGCCCCTGTGTTGTCCGTGGCGGTGGCATACACGCTGTTGGGATAGGCGTAGGTCGGCCCGGTTGTCGAGGGGGTCAGCAGCGACACCGACGGCGTCGCCGAGTAGACGATCGTCAGGTCCTTGCCCCGCTGCAGGGTTCCCAGGCCCGCCCAGGTGAGGATGTCCCCTCCCGTTTCAGAGGTCACGGTCGGGTCGGCAGTCGACTGCGACCCGCCGGGGAAGGTGATGGTCGTGCTACCCGTGTCGTACGACCAGTCGGGGGGCAGGGTGTCCGTCGCCACCACGGTGTCCGCGTCCGCCACGGTCGCGCTGTTTGTAATCGTCACGGTGAAGGCGAAGCGCTGGCCAGCCAGGGCGGTGCCGCCGGACGGCGTCTTGTTCGCCGTCAGGGTGGGGAACTCGGCGGGCAGGACGACCTCGGTGGACGAGATGGGGCCATAGCTTCTCGTCCCCGGTCCGCCCCCGTCCACCCCTTCCCACGAGGTCAGGGTCGCGGTGTTGTCGAAGCTCTCACCGTTGGTCATGTCGGACGGTGCCGGCGGGTTGACCTGGTACGTGATGTATTCGATCTGGCCCGGATCGAGTTCGCCGATGTTCCATGTGACCACGGCGCCGGATTCGTCGACCGTCGCGCCGGTCCCCGTTCCGGTGATTCCGACGCTGCGCGCCACGTAGGAGAGCTGGGACGTGATGGTGTCGGTGCCCTGGAGGTCGTAGGCGCTGCTCACGCCGGTGCCGGTCGGGTTCGCCACGGTGACGGTGAAGGTGTTGGTCCCACCTGGCTGGATCTTGGCGGGACTGACCGTCTTGCTGATCGCCACGTCGGGCTCGACCACAAATGTGTCCACCGGCGTGTTGGCCGCCGTGACCAGACCGCCGACGGAGGAGTGGTCCGTGAGAGTGGCGACGTTGGAGATCTTGGCATTGCGCGTGTTGGCGCCCACGTCGGCGACCAGCACGGAGAACGTGACGGTGACCGTCTCGTCGGTGGAGGTCAGGTTTGGGTATGGGGTGGGGAACAGCAGCTTCACCGTGTTCGTCCCCGCGTCGTGGGTGTAGGTGAATTCCTCCGCCGAGGACCCCTCGTCGAAGACGGTACGGTCGGGAAGGGTGACCACGCCGCTCCCGGGGACGTAGGTCTGCTNNACGTCGTGTCATGGGGCACGGTCACCTGGACCGTGTACGTGATCGTGTCCCCGATGGTGGCGTCGGAGCTGTTGCCGTAGGTGTTGGTGCTGGTGACGACCGCGGTCTTGGTGACCGTCGCCCCAGCCGAGGTCACGTCGGCGCTGTCGTCCGCCTCCGGCGCGTTCCAGGAACCCGACGTGGTCGAGTCGATGTTGTTCTCAGGGTAGTACGGCGGGTTATCACCACCCTGGTTGTTCTCACCGATGAAGCTGCGCACCCCGGCCTTGTTGGCGAAGGTCTCGCCCGCCCCGGCGTTGGAGGGGATCTCCATGGTGAAGGTCAGCTCCGCAGAGTGCCCCGGCAACAGGAGCGGGACCGCGTCGGGCGGCCACTCGATCAGGTCCCCATCGGTCCCGGTCACGCAGCTCCCCGTGACAGGAACGATGTCGGTCACGGCATCGGGGTTGGTGGTGCAGTCGTCAACCTGCCCGGGAAGCTGGTCCCACACCTCCACGTCGTAGGCGTCGACGATGCCCGTGTTGGTCACGGTCAGCGTGTAGCCGACCTGGTCACCGCCGCGCACAATGTCGCCCGTGGGCGTGACCCCGGCTGTCAACCTGTTGATGCTCGTAACCGCCTTGCTCAGGGTGACGATCGGCGCAGCCAGCTGGTAGGTGACCAGGCCGCGGTCGGTGAAGGTGGTGCCCTGGGTGTTGGNNCCGTTGCGATCACCCCGAACTGAACCTCGAAGAGGGTGCCGGGGGACTCGTAGAGGTTGCCGTCCGGATCGGCCAGCTCGTCACCCATGGTCCACTGCAGCTCCCCGCTCGCCGGTGTGCTGAAGCCGACGCTGTCGGCGGTGTTGTCGGCGGTGGTCGCTTCCAAGCCCGTCTGGGAGCCGGGGCCGCTGTTGGGAGGGTACTCGCTGTTGGGCGGGATGAAGTCGGTCACCACCGGGTTCTTGAAGTCGGTGCCCGCGGGGTAGGTGACATCGATCTGGAAGCAAATGAGGTCGCCCTTCTGGTAGGTGGGCGGATAGCCCTCCGCCTCCGTCGAGGACGACGAGAGCCAGGTGGTCACACCCGCACAGTTGGTGGCCCCGTCCGGCACGCTCTGAGAGACGAAGACGGTGATGGTGGGCCCGGCGGCGGACTGGGAGGCGCTGGCCGTGGCGGTGACATCATCGACGGTGATGGCGGTGTCGTGGAAGATGTAATCGGTGTCCCCGTCGGTGCAGTCGGGGTCGCCGTTGGCGCAGATGACCGAGAGGTTGCCGGATGCGACCTCGGTGTTGGTCAGCGTGTCGTTGCCCAGAGTTGGTGACTTGTCCGCGTCGCTCGCCTGGTAGTAAGCGCGGTCCAGGGCCGGGAAGGTGATGGTGTCGGTGGCGTTGGGATCCATGTGAAGG
>PLTL01000397.1 GCA_003164475.1 Candidatus Dormiibacterota bacterium
GGAAAACACCACGATCGTCGAAGGCTCCGGCTCATCGGATGAGATCAAGGGCCGGGCCGAGATGATCCGGAAGGAGATGAGCACCACCGACAGCGAGTACGACCGCGAGAAGCTCCAGGAGCGGCTCGCCAAGCTGGCGGGCGGGGTGGCGGTGATCAAGGTCGGAGCCGCGACCGAGACCGAGCTGAAGGAGCGTAAGCACCGCATGGAAGACGCGGTGTCAGCCACGCGGGCAGCGGTCGAGGAGGGAATCGTTCCCGGCGGTGGCACGGTGCTGCTGCTGGCCCAGGCCGCGCTGGACAAGGTCAAGCTGGTAGGCGATGAGCAGATCGGTGTGACCATCGTGCGCCGGGCGCTCGAGGAGCCGACCCGGCAGATCGCCAACAATGCTGGCGTCGAGGGCTCGGTGGTCGTGGAGCGGGTGCGCAACCTGCCCGCCGGCCAGGGCTACGACGCGGCCAAGGGCGATTACGTGGACATGGTCAAGGCGGGAATCATCGATCCCACCAAGGTGACCCGGTCCGCAGTTCAGAATGCGGCCTCGATCGCAGGGCTGCTCCTGACCACGGAGGCGCTCATCACCGACATCCCAGAGAAGAAGGGAGCCGGCGCCCCGCCCGTTCCCGAGTACTGAGCCTCGCCGGCCAGTCAGGCCGGCGAAGGTGAGGGGCGGGGTGGCCTCGGCCGCCCCGCCCCTTCTATCTTGGTCCAGGGCCACCCGTGGCTCAGGCGCTGCTTACACTCCCGGACCAGTGCCGCCCGCCGCACTTGCACGGCGTTGGAGGAACCCTTCGGTGCCGTCGGAGCGTCCTGATTCCACAGCGGAAGCGTTGGCCCAGCGCTGGGTCGGCCTCTATGGAGATCTGGCCTTGCGAACCGCCTACCTGTTCCTCGGGGACCGTGGCCTGGCCGAGGACTGCGTCCAGGACGCCTTCTTCAGCGCCTGGCGGGCGCGCCAGAGCCTGCGGGACGCCGGCGCCGAGCGGTCCTGGCTGATGGCGATCGTCGCCAACACGGCGCGCTCCCACCTCCGCCGGAAGGTCCCGATACCCACCGACACGCTCCCCGCCGACCTCTCCAGTCGGGACCCCTTCGCCGAGCTGGCTCTGGCGGCCGACCTGCGCCGGGCGCTCGACCAGCTGCCCTCGGAGCAAAGGGAGGTGATCGTCCTGCGCGTGTACCTCGACCTCTCGGTGGAGGAGACCGCCAGGATTCTGAAAGTGGCCACGGGGACCGTCAAGTCCCGACTGAGCCGGGCACTGGAGGCGCTGCGGCGCTCATGGACCCCGACGAGCGACTGATCGGCACACTGGGTGCAGAGTTGCACCGGTCCCTGGCTGAGATGCACCTGGACCCTGCCGCCCGCGAGCGGCTGCAGCACCGCCTCGCCAGCGCGACGTCCCTCCCCTGGTGGCAGCGAAGCCCTTGGGTGCCGGCCACGGGCTGGCGCCGGGCGGCGGCGGCGGGGATCGCCGCCTGCGCGGTGGCCGCCGCGGTCGCGACGCCACTGCTCACCGCCCACCGCTCGTCGCCCCGGGGCGCACCGCAGTACCTGGTGGTGATCCCTCCCCGCGCCGGCGCCAACCGAGTCCCGTCCGGGACGGCGGCCCCCGCCACCTGCTCCAATGCACCCCCCCGGCTCTCGGTGACGCCACGGCAGGTCACCCTCTCTCCAGCTCAGAAGGACGATTTCTACGTCACCGAGATCGGCGGCGCATGCGTTCCGACCGTCACCGTCTCGGGCCCCTCGCGGGCCTCGCTGGCGGTGACGCTGCGGCCGTATGAGCGGCTGCCAAGCGTGGCCGCGGGCACCTCCGCCTCCTACCTGCTCACCTGGGCCGGAGAAGGCATCTCAGCTGGAGCCGCTCCGGGAGCGGTCCCCGGCCGAGCGCTCAAGCCCGGCAGCTACCGGGTGACGCTGGAGATACCGGGCACCAGAGCTCGAGCCTCGATCTCCATCAGAGTCAGCTGACCCCGACCGGTTTTGGGTCAGCGGGACTTCATCTGGCCTTAGAGGGAGAGTTCCGCCCGGGCCGCGCCCCGACAGCCCCAGCCGCGGAGCAACAAGCTCTCCGCCGACGGCTCCTGCTCCCTGTCCGGACTCGCCTGAAACAGAAAGCTGCAGGGACTGGGGGAGGACGGCGGCCATCGCCAGGAGATCCGCGGCATTGCCGGCCGGAGAAGGAGGCCGACTTTCGGGTGGCGGCGGCGGGTCGGCACGGCGGACATGGGTGACAATGGCTCCCAGCCATGGCCGCGATCCTGACCCTGCTCACCGATTTCGGAACGTCCGACGGGTACGCCGGAGCACTCCGGGGCGTGATTGCGCGCGTGGCGCCCCAGCTCCAGGTGGAGACCCTCACCCACGGGATACCCCCCCACGACATCGGGGCCGGCGCCTACTGGCTGGGAGCCTCGGCGCCGTCATTCCCGCCGGGGACGGTCCACTGCGCGGTGGTCGACCCCGGAGTGGGGACGGACCGCCCCTTGGTCGCGGCCCGGGTCGACCTGCAGGTCGTGGTCGCCCCCGACAACGGCCTGCTGCACTTCCTTTGGAGCCGGGGCCAGGACCGGATGGCGTTCAGGGTCGACACGTCTGGCTTCGACCCCAAGGAGGTGAGCTCCACCTTCCACGGCAGGGACATCATCGCGCCGCTGGCGGCCCGGCTTGCCTCCGGCCAGATCCGGTTCGAGGATCTGGGCTCGCGCATCCCCACCCCGCACCTTGTGAGCGACTTCCTGCCCCGGGGTGATAGCGGGGGCACGACCACCCGGGTGCTGCTGAGCGACCGTTTCGGCAACGTCATTCTCACGGTCGCGAGGGCCCCCTGGTACGCACCGGTTCCATCCAGCGCCACCTTGGAAAGCGGCCGGGTCGTGGACACCGTGGTCCAGACCTACGGAGAGATTGAGGGTGACTTCGCCATGCTCTGGAACAGCGCCGGCCACCTGGAGATCGCGGGCAACAGAATGAGCGCGGCCGCCACCCTCAACCTCCAGGTCGGCGACCGCGTCCGAGTCGCGTGGGCGACCCCAGCCGGGGTCGGCCCGCAGCTGCGCACAGGCGCCACGTCCGTCGCCCGATGACGTCCCCCCCCATGGCCTCCGGAGAGCAGGCGAGGGCGCTGGACCTGGCGGCGGCCGGGCTCGGCGTGTCCAACGACGCCCTGATGGCCCTGGCGAGTTTCCAGTGTGCCCGGCTGGCCCGGAGACTTCTCTGTGAGCAAGGGCAGGAGCGCCCCCGCCCGCTCGCCGTGCTGGCCGGCCGCGGCAACAACGGAGCCGACGCGCTGGGATGCGCCCGTCACCTGGCTGCCTGGGGCCACCCGGTCCGGGCCGCGACTCTGGCGGATCCGACGCACCGAGGAGACGTCTACTCCAACCAGCTCCGGGCGGCTTTGGCCAGCGGAGTGGAGGTTAGGGAGGCGACCGACGACCTCGGAGCGGCCATCCGGTGGACCCTGGAGGGAGCGGCCTTGGCGGTCGATGGCCTGCTGGGTACCGGGACCACGGGACCGGCCCGAGGCGCGGTCGCGGCCGCGATCGCCGCCGTCAACCTGGGCGGCGTCCGGGTCATGGCCATCGATGTCCCCAGTGGTCTGGACGCCACGACCGGCGAGCGCCCGGGAGAGTGTCTGCGCGCCGCCGACACACTGATGCTGGCGATCGCCAAGTCCGGGTGCCTGGCGGCCCAGGCGAGCGCCTGGGTTGGCCGACCCTGGCTGGCTGACATCGGTGTTCCGGCGGGAGCGTACGCAGCGGTGGGCCTGCGCCGGCCCTGGCTGGAGGCCGGCGACCTGGTGCCGCTGGACTCCGGGCGCGGGCCGGCAGGATAGCCCGTTGGGTCGGTGGTTGCGCGGAGCCTGCGCTCCGGTTATGCTTGCGCCAGCTCGCGTGCCCACGCACGCAACGTCATGAACAGCGTCCTAGGAAGACCGCAGATCGCCGCGAGCAAGCTGGAGGAACTCGGCCGCCAGCAACTCGATGCCTTGGTCACTTACGCGATCCACCTGACCGGGACCCCAGAGGATGCGGTGGAGTACGTGACGGCCGGGCTGTTTCATGCACGGCCCTTTCCCGCCTCGGCGCTGCAGCGCGATGGGCGCGCCATCCTCTACCGCGCGGTGACCCGCGCCGCCAGCCAGAACCAGCACTACCCTCCCCAGCGCCATGGCGTGGCCCGGCTCTTCGCCAAGCGCCCGGCCCTCATCAGCCTGGGCGCTTCGGCAGCTGATGCGGCTCGGATCAACACCGCCAAGCGGGCTCTTCTGGCCACCGAGTTCGAGAAGCGCGCCGCACTCCTGCTCCGTGACCTGGCCAAGCTCTCCTACCGGGAGATTGGGGTGGCGATGGAGTCCACGCCGGAGAAGGCGTCCCGCTTGGTGGCCTCGGCGCGACGCGAATTTGGCAGCATCTATCGCGATATTTCGATATGAAGTGCAGCCTCCTCACGCTCAGCTGCGCCCTCGATGGGGAGCTCTCCCGGGAGCGCCAGGCAGAGCTCGACGCCCATCTGATCACCTGCGACCGCTGTCGCACCGGCCTCCGCTACCTCCGCGAGGAGACCGAGAGGATCTCTGCCCTGGCCCAGGTGACTCTCTCCGAGGAGACTGCCACCGCCCTGCTGGAGCGCTCCCGGGTCCTGGCCGCGGCTGGGCCGGCCGCGCTTCCCCGGCCTCCGGACGTCGAAGCCGCCGACCAGATGCACCTGGCCCCCGACCCCTTCGGAACCATCGGGCTGGACACCACCATCCTGGAGATGCCGGACCCGCCACCGGTGGATCGTGCGTCCACCCTCGAGCAGGAGCCCCCGATGGCGACCCCGGAGATGGAGGAGGGCCGCTCGGCAGCTGAGGTGGCCGCGGACCGGGACGGCGGCGGCGATGGCTCGACCGTTCCCGAGGACCTCTGGCTGGCCCGGGCCGACAGCGACCCGGACCTCTTCGAGAGCGACTCGGCCGCCTCCGAGCAGGCGGCGCCGACTCCCGCCGCTGACGATGCCAGCGGTCCCCCAGGCCTGGGGGCTGACGACCCCTTCCTCACCGGCACAACCATCGCCGAAGACACCAACCAAGCCCCGTCCCCGGTCGGCGACCAGGCCAGGGAGGTCAGGGACCCCCGACCCAGCACGATCGTGGTCCCTGGCTGGGAGCCGGCGACCTCCCTGAACTTCCCCTGGGCCGACACCCCGCCGGCCCAGCCATCGGAAAGCACCTGGGCCTCAGAACTGACCGGGGTTCCGGTCCGGCGCCCGGCAGGGCTGCCGCCTCCGGCCGCTGCCCTGCCCGCGGCCAGTGCACCCCCCCCTCCGGCCGGGACCGCCGTTCCCGGCGTTGAGGCCGAAAGTGGGGCCCCGAAGCACCAGCCGGACACCCCCAGCACGGACCCGGACGGCGGCTACCGCCGACCGGCTAGGCCTCCCCACCCGCGCCCGAGCCAAGAGCCTCGCAGCTGGACCCGGACCGGGCTGATCGCCGTGGCGGCACTGGCGATCGTGCTGATCGGGTGGAACCTGCTCCACGGCGGCAGCAAGCCCGCCGTCTCCCACCATCCGACCGGCCAGGCCACCGCCTCAGCCAAGCCCAGCCCGTCGAGCGCTAGCACGCCGAAGCCGGCGCCTACGCCGGTGGCCCTGTCCGGGGTCCAGACCGTGGGCAGCACCGGCAGTGGCTATGAGGTCCAGACCGTGCGCTACGGAGTTCACGGGAGCCAGCTCTGGGTCGTCTTCCAGATGGTCGATGGCAGCGGAGCTCCCAAGGTCACGGCCGGCTTCGATGGCCCTGACACCCTCTACATCGAAATGCAGGGGGTCGCTCCCGGGACCCAGGTTCCCCAGCCCGCGGCGGGCGAAGTGGTCAGCAGCACCACGGTCGGCCAGGATCCCGGCTTCTCGGGAGCCGTCTACATCCTTCACCTCACCCGCCCGGTGCAGCTGTCCCCGTCGCTCCTGCCTGGGACGGAGAGCGGAGGTGCTGGGGAGCGCTACATCGCGATCCTCCAGTAGGGGACGATAGAGGGGGCATGGGTGGCCCAGATTCCACGGCGTCCGTCCCCATGCGGAGCTGGATCGGGGTCGCAACTGCGCGGCCAGGTGAGTCGGCTGACCGCGGCGGGTTACTCCGGGTGCTGGCCACCGGGTTCCGTGCCGGGCCAGCCTGAGGCCCCCCAGGCGGCGGCCGGGCCGCCGGGAGATTCTGCGGCCCACCGCCGCAGAGAACCCTGCCCGAACTGAAGCAGGGGGCAATGGAGATTGCCCCCCGCCGACTCCAGCCGGGCCCCGGCCTGGGTCAGGTTGGGGGGAGAGCCTGCTGCCGTTGCCGGAGCCTGGGGATTCGCCGGCCGCGCCTCGGCGCTGGAGCCGGTGCCGCCCCTCCCCGCTATCCGAACAGTGCTTCCACTGAGAGATAGCGCTCGGCGCTGTCGTACGCGAACGTCAACACCCTAGCTCCGTCCACCATCTGCGGGACCAGCGACGCAACCGCCGCCAGTGAGGCCCCCGAGGAGACCCCGACCAGGATTCCCTCCTCGCGCGCCGACCGGCGCGCGTAGGTGAAGGCATCCTCTGGAGCCACTTGGATGATTCCGTCGAGGAGGTCGGTGCGCATCACGCCGGGGATGAACCCGGCCCCAATCCCCTGAATGGGGTGGGGCGAGTGCGTCCCTCCGGACAGCACTGGCGAGAGCGTGGGCTCCACGGCGTAGACCTTGAGGCCGGGCCAGCGCGGCTTGAGCAGCTCCGCGCAGCCGGTGATGTGGCCCCCGGTCCCCACCCCGGTCACGAGGTAGTCAAGACCCTCAGGGAAGTCCGCGAGGATCTCCTCGGCCGTGGTCCGGCGATGGACCGCCACGTTGGCAGGATTGTCGAACTGCATCGGCATCCAGGCCCCTGCGGTCTCGGCGACGATCTCCCGGGCCCGGGCGATGGCACCTTTCATGCCCAGCTCACGAGGGGTGAGCTCGAGCTGAGCGCCGTAGGCGGTCATGAGCTTGCGTCGCTCAATCGAGAACGATTCCGGCATCACCAGGGTCAGCCGGTAGCCTTTCACGGCCGCGACCAAGGCCAAGGCGACCCCGGTGTTGCCCGACGTCGGCTCGA
>PLTL01000133.1 GCA_003164475.1 Candidatus Dormiibacterota bacterium
GGGCGGCATCTACCTGGCCGAATTCGCCAGACCCAGGCAGGGCTCCTGGATCCGGCTCGGCTACGAGACCCTGGCTGGGGTCCCGTCGATCGTGGTGGGCTTCGTCGCCTACATCGTCCTGGACATCCAGTTCCACTGGGGCTTCTCCCTCCTGGCCGGGATACTCGCCCTGACCGCGATCATCCTGCCCTACGTGGTCAAGACCACCGAATTGGCGCTGCGTCAGGTACCGACCACCTTGCGCGACGCGGCAGCCGCCCTCGGGCTCTCCCGGCTCACCGCCCTGCGGACGGCGGTGCTCCCGCCGGCAGTACCGGGGATCGCCTCGGGGCTGGTGGTGGCCATGGCGATCGCGATCGGGGAGACCGCGCCTCTGCTGTACACGGTGGGCTTCTCCGATTCCAACCCCTCCCTGCAGCTCTTCCAGCACCCGATGGGCTATCTGACCTACGTGGTCTTCCTGAACACCACCCTGCCGACCGCCCTGGACCACGAGGTGGCCGCCGCCGCCGGGCTGGTCCTGATCGGGTTCCTGCTGGTCCTGATCGGGATCGGCCGGCTGGTCGGTCGCCTGGCCGCCCGNNGAACTCGGCTTCGATGCCGGGCTGACCCCAGGAGGATGGCGCCGGAGGCCGCTGCCCCGCCTTCCCTAACCCCCGCTTAGTCGGCGTGGCCTCAGTCTTCTCGGCGAAGGCCATGCAGGCTAACGGGGCTTTCACCACCTGAGGCCGCCCGGTAGGTTCCCTCCCCGTACCGCGGCCAACGGTGCGCCGGGGGTTGCTCCAAGCAGCCCCCGGCGTTGCCTTCGGTGTCGGTGATGCGGCTTTCCGGCGGCCTCCCGGGCCGGCCAGCGGCCCCACCGCCGCCATCGCCATGATGTTGCTGCCCGCCATCTCCGCCACTTCGGTCCGGAGCAGCGTGACGACCGGACTTCTGGCCACCGGGTCCGGCCGCTCGGAGGGCATCTTGCTGCACGGGGCAGGGATCCCCAGGGGCGGTCAGGGGCGGGAATCGGGCGGCTCATCTCAGGCGCTAAACTCGCGGGGGTGGCAGCCCTGCTTGGCTGCTGGAATGTGGGCCCGGCGCCCTGCTGGGGCCGGGCCGCAGGATCGCAGGGAGGCTGTGGTGGGATCGTTGGAACCAGCGTCGGTTGATGACCTCTACTCCGCCGCAGAAGGTGTCTTCGATCACTGGGAAGTGGTCAAGGATCTGGTCGACGAGCTCATCGACCTGCAGCTGAACTATCGCCAGTCCGGTCACCCGGGGGGCTCCCGCTCCAAGGTGCACCTGCTGGTCGCCACCATGCTTTCGGGCGCCATGCGCTGGGACATCCAGCGGCCGTGGCGCCGCTTTGGTGATCGTTTCGTTCTCTCGGCTGGGCACACGGTTCCGCTGGTGTATTCGACTCTGGCCGTGCTGAACGAGGCCCTGCGGGCTCGTCACGAGCGCGACCGTGACGACCGTTTTGCCTTCCCTGACGGGGGGCGCTGGGCGTTGACCTGGGAGGATCTGTTGGGGCTGCGCCACCGTGGTGGGCTTCCCGGCCACGCCGAGATGGCGGGCAAGACCCTCTTCCTCAAGTTCAACACCGGTCCTTCCGGCCACGGCATGCCCCCCGCTGCGGGTGAGGCGCTCGCGCTCAAGCTGGCGGGTGCGGGCGAGGTCAAGGTCTTCGCAGTGGAGGGTGAGGGCGGGCTGACCCCCGGCGCCGCTCACGAGACCAAGAATTCGGCCTGGGGGCTGGGCCTTCACAACTTGGTGTTCCTGTTGGACTGGAACGACTTCGGGATCGATCTTCGCAAGGCCTCCTCAGTCGTCTTCGGAGGCCCTGACGAGTGGTTCCGGCCGTACGGGTGGCGGGTTACGGGCACGGAGTCGGGCATGGACTGGGGACCGGTCACGCGCGCCGTCCTGGACGTGGCCCGGGGCTCCAACCCGGAGGCGACCCCGTCGGTGGCCTGGTTCCGGACGCGCAAGGGCCGTGGCTACGGCAAGTACGACGCTCCGTCCCATGGCAGCCCGCACGCCATGAACAGCCCCGAGTTCTGGGCGGTGCGCAAGGAGTTCATGGCCCGCTACGGAGTCGTCTATGAGGGCGTGGACGAGCCCGCCCCCGTCGATCCCGTCCAGCGTGCCGCCCAAGCGGAGGCCAATCTGCGGATTGCGATGGCGGTTCTGCGGCGCGATCCCCAGCTGGTCGACTACCTATCCGACCGACTGCTCGAGATCGCGGCCTCGGTGCCCGAGCGGGTGGAGAGCTTCAACCTGGGGGGGCGGGGAGCAGACATCTTCTCGGATCCTCGGCTGACCGACTTCCGGGCCTACCCGAAGGAGCTCTACAAGCAGCCGGGCGAGCAGCAGCCCAACCGAGCTGCCCTGGGCGCCTGGGGGGCATGGGTGAACGCCTTCGCCAAGGCGGAGTACGGGCGGCCGCTGTTCATTGTCAGCTCCGCCGACCTCGCCGACTCCACCAACATCAGCGGCTTCGGCAAGGACTGGGGCACCCAGCCGGGCTGGGGCTGGTACGAGCGTGACCACAATCCGCGGGGGACAGTGCTGCCCCAGGAGATCACCGAGTTCGCCAACGCCGGG
>PLTL01000208.1 GCA_003164475.1 Candidatus Dormiibacterota bacterium
CTTGGCGCCGTGACGGATGATCCCACCATGCTCCTGCTCGGTTCCGGGAAGGAACCCGGGGACGTCGACGAAGGTCAGCAGCAGTATGTTGAAGGCGTCGCAGAAGCGCACGAAGCGTGCGCCCTTCACCGATGCCCCGCTGTCCAGAGCGCCGGCCAGGTGCTGTGGCTGATTGGCCACCACCCCGACGCTCTGCCCGTCCAGGCGGGCGAACCCCACCACCAGGTTGGGTGCGAACAGCGGCTGGACCTCGAGGAAGCGGCCGTCATCGACCACCCGCCGGATGACATCGCGGATGTCATAGGGCTGAGTGTGGCTCTCGGGGATGATCTCCTGGAGCTCGGCGTCAGCACGGTCGCAGGGATCGTCGGTCGCCACCACCGGCGGCGTCTGCCCGCTGTTCTGCGGCAGGAAGGAGAGCAGCTCGCGAACCTGGCTCAGGACTTCGTCCTCGGTGTCGGCCTCGAAATGGGCGACCCCGCTGCGCTGGGCGTGGACGTCGGCGCCGCCCAACTGCTCGAAGTCCACCTCCTCGCCGGTGGTCACCCGCACCACCTCGGGACCGGTGATGAACATGTATCCAACCTGGCGCACCATGAAGATGAAATCGGTGATTGCCGGGGAGTAGACAGCACCGCCGGTACAGGGGCCGGCAATCACCGAGAGCTGGGGCACCACCCCGCTGCAGCGAACGTTGCGATAGAAGATGTCGGCGTACCCGGCCAGCGAGACGACCCCCTCTTGGATCCTGGCCCCGGCGCTGTCGTTGATCCCGATGACCGGGGCACCGGTGCGCTCGGCCAGCTCCATCACCTTGCAGACCTTCTCGGCAAAGGCCTCCCCCAGGGAGCCGCCCATGAAGGAGGCGTCGTGGGAGAAGATGAAGACCTGCCTCCCCCCGATCAGGCCGTAGCCGGTGACCACCCCATCTCCGAGCGCCCGCCGCTCGGCCATGTCGAACTGGGTGGAGCGATGGACCACGAAGGCGTCCAGCTCCACAAAGCTCCCCTCATCGAGGAGCCGGCGGATCCGCTCCCGGGCGGTCAGCTTGCCCTTGCCCCCCTGGACCCGTTCCGGCTCGCCGCCCCGGTGGACGGCGTCGTGCCGGCGCTTGCGCAGTTGGTTGACCAGCCGCTCATTGGTGCCGGGTCGCTGGGGCGCCGCGGGTCGGTACGGCCGGGGCCCGCCGTCGGCAGCGGGTGCAGGGCCGGACTGCGGCTTCGGGACAGCTGGGGGCGACTTGGGCTCGGACATGCCGTCATCTTCGCCCATCAGGTGGTGCCCGGGCATCTCTCCCGGAGCTGGCCCTGACCGGGGCCGGCAGCCCGGGCCATGGCGAGCCGCCCCCCTCGCTCAGGAACCCTCCCCGGGAGGGATGGCACTGGGCCGAATGGGGGGCCGAGGCGCTGGGTACCGCGATCCTGGTCCTGGGAGGGCTCAGTGCGGTCTGCCTCGACTTCGGACGAGGATCCCCGGTCTCCCAGCTGGTGCCCTCGGTCTCACTGAGGCTGCTCCTCACCGGGCTGCTCTTCGCCGGCACCGGCAGCCTGGTGGCGGTATCCCCGCTGGGGCGGCTGAGCGGGGCGCATCTCAACCCCTGCGTCACCCTGGCCTTCTGGAGCAGCGGCCACGTCTCCCGCTCCGACCTCCTGGGTTACCTCGCATCTCAGCTCCTGGGCGGGCTGGCCGGGACCGCGTTGCTCCGGCTGCTCTGGGGCCGGGTGTCGGTGTCGGTCCGGGATGGGCTCACCAGCCCCCACCCCGGGGTGAGCGCCCCGGCAGCGGTGGGGATCGAGGCCCTGATGACCGCGATCCTCATCCTATCCATCTTCGCCTTCACGTCCTTCACCAGCACCGCGCGCTGGACCCCCCTGCTGATCTGGATCGTGATCGCACTGCTGGTGTGGCGTGGCGCCCCCTACACCGGCTGCAGCCTCAACCCGGCCCGCAGCCTCGGGCCCGCGGTCCTCTCCGGCAGCTACGGAGCGCTCTGGATCTACCTGGTCGGCCCGCCCCTGGGTGCTCTCGGCTGCGCCTGGCTGTTCGTGCGGGCCCGCTCAGGGCGTCGGCCGCTGACCGCCAAGCTCTTCCACGACAGCGCCTATCGCAGCGTGCTGGGCGGCTCGCTCCAGGGCAGGAACCGACGCACCGAGCGCTGACTGGCTCCCCCGCCCCGTGGGGTGGCTCAGATGCTGGTCCGGGGCTGGAAGGTGCCGAACACCCGGCGCAGACGGTCGCAGATCTCACCCACGGTGGCGCCGGCGGCCAACGCCTCGAGCATGGCCGGGAGGAGGTTGGCCGTGCCCGTGGCCACCGCCTCCACCGCGTCCAGGGCTCTCTCGGTGGCCGCCCAGCTGCGCTGCTCCCGGTGACGGGCGAGCCGCTCTCGCTGCTCTCGCTCCAGCTCGGGGTCGATTCGGAGGATGGGGACCTCGACCGGGAGCTCGTCCTGGAATCGGTTGACCCCGACGATGACCCGCTCCCCGCTCTCCACCAGCTGCTGGTGGCGGTAGGCGGACTCCTGAATCTGCTCCTGGAAGAAGCCCTGCTCGATGGCGGCCACCGCTCCTCCCCGCCGGTCCACCTCGGCGATCAGCGCCCGCGCGGCCACCACCAACTGCTCGGTCAGCTCCTCCACCAGGTGAGACCCCCCCAGGGGATCGGTGACCCGGGCCACCCCGGACTCGAAGGCCAGCAACTGCTGGGTGCGCAATGCCAGGGTGACCGCCTGCTCGGAGGGCAGCGACAGGGCCTCGTCGAAGGAGTTGGTGTGAAGCGACTGGGCCCCGCCCAGCACCGCCGCCAGCGCTTGGAGGGAGACCCGCACCACGTTGTTGAGCGGCTGCTGGGCGGTGAGCGTGGCACCCCCGGTCTGGGCGTGGAAGCGGAGCTGGCGGCTGCGCGGCCCCTTGGCCCCGAAGCGCTCCTCCATGATCTCGGCCCAGAGCCGCCGGGCGGCCCGGAACTTGGCCACCTCCTCGAGAAAGTCGTTGCCGACGTTGAAGAAGAAGCTCAGCCGGGGGGCGAACTCCTCCAGCTCCAGGCCCGCGGCCACGGCCGCCTCCACGTAGGCGATGCCGTCGCTGATGGCGAAGCCCAGCTCCTGAGGGGCAGTGGCGCCCGCCTCGCGGATGTGGTATCCGGAGATCGACACGGGGTGCCAGCGCGGCATGTGCTGCGTGCACCATTCGATCATGTCCCCGCAAAGACGCATCGCCGGGTCGATCGGGAAGCACCACTCCTTCTGGGCGATGTACTCCTT
>PLTL01000302.1 GCA_003164475.1 Candidatus Dormiibacterota bacterium
AGAGGGCGACCGTCTCCGGCTCCGCCGGCATCGGCGACCGCCGCTGGCTGGCACACCAGGAGTCGAAATCGCGGAGGTCCGAAGCGTAGGCACGGCGGGTGGCCTCGCTCTTGGCCGCCTGAGCGAACTCCCGGGCCGCCTCCACGAGCGGGGACCGACCGCTGACGGAGGTGAAGCCCACTCCCGGCGCGCCGATGGCTAGCGGGAAGGCGAGGACCACCCCTCGCGCTGCGTCCGCGGGCTCCTGCCGGCTCTGTGGAGCTTGCTGCGTCATCTCGTCTCTGACGGTACGAGGACCCGGCCAAGCTCACCATAAGCATCCCTTAGGGGGTATCCATTTAGCCGGAGTAAGATCGGGGGATGGAGGGCCCGCGTGTCGGCATCGACTACCCCCGGTCCACGGGCGAGTTCCAAGCCTGGTTCCGGACCGATGCGGACTGCCTGGACTATCTCGAGTGGCTGCGCTGGCCTCAGGGGTGGTTGTGCCCCGGCTGCGCCTGTGCCGAGGGTTGGCGGCTAGGCGATGGCCGGATCATGTGCTCCACCTGCAGCCGCCGCACCTCGATGACGGCGGGCACGATCTTCGACAAGACCCGGACACCGCTGACGGTCTGGTTCACCGCCTGCTGGCTGTTCGCGACCGGCAAGGACGGGCTCTCGGCGCAGAGCCTGAAGCGGACCCTGGAGATCGGCTCCTACCAAACCGCCTGGGCGATGCTGCACCGGCTGCGCGCAGTGCTGGTGCGCCCGGGACGAGACCGGCTGAAGGGCGTGGTCGAGGTGGATGAGACCTACATTGGGGGCGAGGAACCAGGGCTGCCGGGAGGTCGGGCCCGGGGCAAGAAGTCCCTGGTCGGCATCGCCATCGAGCTCAAGCGGCCGCGGGGATACGGCCGCTGCCGGATGACGGTCCTGCCCGACGCCTCTGGCCCTACCCTGAACGCCTTCGTCTCCGAGAACGTCGAGCCCGGTGCGACGGTCATCACTGACGCCTGGGCGGGCTACAACGGGATCCGCCAGCTGGGCTACATCCATGACCGGCGCAGCCAGCGGGCTACCCGCGCCCGAGGGGAGGACCCCGGCGAACTACTGCCCGGGGTGCACCAGGTTGCCTCCCTGGTCAAGCGGTGGCTGCTTGGCACCCACCAGGGCTCGGTGGAAGAGGCGCACTTGTCCAGCTACCTGAACGAGTTCGTCTTCCGTTTCAACCGCCGCAGCTCTCGGAGTCGCGGGCTCGTCTTCTACCGGGTGCTGGAGCTCGCCGCCGGCCACGACCCCGTCCGCTACCGGGAACTCATCGTCACGCGGCGGCCACAAGCGGTGCGGACGAGCCCTCCGGGCACCCGTGGCCACCCGCCGAGCATGGAGCGCCCGCCTGCCGGGCGCCCATGGCGAACCGCTACCGTCGGGCACTCCGGCTAAATGGATACCCCCTATCGCTGCTTATCCCGCCCGTGCCATCCGGCTCGGTCACCTGTGCACCTCCCCTCGGCTGCCTTCAACGGGCAGCAGTCCCTCCGCCAGACCGCAGCTGGTGCAGACGGTCTTCGCCCGAAGATGTCCCTCCATCAGCACGCCAGGCCCCCCGCAGAGCTCACAAATGCCCTTGGAAGCCTCTGAGGCCCTATCCACGAGGGCCTGCATGGCTCCGACCACCTCGGGGGCGCCCTCGAAGTAGAGGCGCAGCGCTCCCCACTTCTCCTTGACCTGGAGAAGGGTGTAATTGGGATCCAGCTCGGCGAGGCCCCGGTCGAGTTCCACGATCAGCGGGTACCACCCCCGGTCACAACCCATCCTCCGGCCCCAGCCGTTGGGAAGCCGGCGGAGCATCGCCTCCAAGGCCTGGGCGTGCCCGCCGGCTTCCTCTGGAACATGGACGGCGTTGAGCAGCTGCTCACGATCCAGGAGGGGGAGATTGAGGTCTTCGGGTGCCAGGGGCAGGCCGCTGCGGGCCTTGACCCACACCCGCCGGAGCTGGGCTCGGGCCGACCTCCACGCCTCCGCCTGCTCGGGATCGAGGAGAGGAGCATGAGCGCCTGGGAGAGGCCGATCTGTGAGATCAACGCTCACCCCTAGGGGCACCCCAGAACCGGCGTGAGTCCGAACATTTGTGCGGATATTCTACTCGGGAACGGGTTCGTCTGCAGGGCCCTTCGAGGCGCTCGATCCGGACGACCAACCCCTAGAAGAAGCCCACCCAGAGGAGGGCGAGTCAGAGCGCTGCCACCTCCACGGTGACGATCCCGATCAACATGAAGCCTGCTACTCGGAGCCGCGAGACGGCGGCGGGGGCGGGACTGAGCAAGCGGGCATCGGCGACGGCGGATAGCGCCCCCAGGCGCGGCGGTGACCCCTCACCCATCCACGCTCGCCAGCGCAGAAAGGTCTGAGGGGCGGCGATCTCGACGCCTCCGAAGACGACCACGAAGAGCCAGGCCCCCACCAAGGCGCCTTTCAGGCTGGTCGCGAGGGCCGGACCGCCGGTGAGACGGGCAACCATGGCGCACAGAACGAACCAGGTGAAGCAGGCTAGGGTCCAGAAGGCGCGACGGCGATACCACATGCCCAAAGTCTAAGTGGGTTTGGTGGGGCTTCTGGGCGGGCTGAGTGATTATGGGCTCGCCCGGCGGAACCTAGGAGCTGCCCAATTCGCTCGTCCAGTCTCGACGCCCTTTTCATATCTCTACGAAGAATCCCTAAGATTCCCGAACGGCCCCCTAAAGGGGCCTGTCGGAAGGGTCTCGCTGCGACCGGAGACCAGCGTAGCTTGGTCGAGTACGAGGGGTTGAAGTCGGGCTCCGTGTTGGACATATATCTGGACTTGAATCATTGGTACACCTTGGGCAGGGCTGTCTCGGGGCACGGCGATAAACCAACCCGTGAGATCTACACCAAGCTAAGAGAGTTGGTTCAGAGCGGAGCTATCCGGCTTCCCTTGTCGTCGGTTCATTACATGGAGCTCACCGAGAACCCGAACGACACTCAAAGACGGCAAGCGGGGGATGCCATGCGCGAGCTATCACGATTTGTCGCCATGGCGCCGCTCACGAAGGTTGTTAGAGAAGAGATGCGGGAGAGCTTCTACAACCGCTTTGGGCGTCCGTTCCGGCAGCCCGTGCCGAAGTTTGGCGTCGGAGCTGGATTCGCCTTTGGTGAACCCGACTTCTTGGTTCTCAAGAACAGAACTGACGAACAACGGGCAGAGCTTGAAAGACGGACCGGACTGTCCATCTCGGAGCTGACTGCGCGATTACAGGCAAGAGCCGAGTACATGTTGCTCGTGGGGCCGAATGGCGAGCAGCGCCAACAGCTTGAAGGGTACGATCCATACGCTGCTCGGCGAATGGCGGATGAGGAGCTGAAGAGCTTCAACATCATGGTCGAGACGCTACGAATCGACCCCGATATCTCGCAACGCCCCCAGGACGCGATCTGGGCTCGGGAGCTCCTGCACGACGTCTACGATGCTTACTTAGAGACGTGTGCAGCGGGTGGGTTCATTTCAAATTCACCTTTTCGCGACAAGGAGGGCTATAGCGATTTCTTGCTCTCCCTCCCGACAACGAGAGTCTCGATAATGATGAAGTTCCACTACCTCAGAGATGTCAAGCGGGAATGGAAGATCAACGATTTCAGGGACATTCACGCCCTCAGCCTCGCGATCCCATATTGCGATGTTGTCGTGACCGACAAGAAGGTGTGGGATGTAACTGTGAACCGTGCCCACCTAGACACGGCGTTTGGGACGAGAATCTTCTCCAAGCTTGGACAGTTGGTTGATTACCTTGGTGAGGTGGTGTGAAGGGGCGCCAGAGTGTCAATGGTGCGAAGAACGGCGAAAGGT
>PLTL01000077.1 GCA_003164475.1 Candidatus Dormiibacterota bacterium
CGATTGTTGTAGGGACTGAGCACGACGAATACGACCCCGGGGGCGTCGCGTTCGTCGCGCCCAACCCGCCCGGCGACTTGGATGTACTGCGACGCGCTCTTCGGCTGGCCGAACATTGTGAGCAGCCCGAGCCTGTTGATGTCGAGGCCGACTTCGATCATGCTGGTTGCGAAGCACAAGTCCGCGCAGCCCTTCTCCCCGTGCGAGACCGAGAGGCGTTCCATCGTCGCGGACACGTCGGCGGTGGCCTGCGCGGTGAGCTCGACCCGGGCTGTCATGGCCCGCTGAGCGAGGCGGGTGCCCGAAGCGCGAAGGGGGCCGGCGTCGACGCCTGTGGCGTTGTGAAGCCGCCAAGTGTGGCCGCGCAGGTGGGTTTGACAGAGTGACTGGACGAGACCGAGGCTGCGGCGGCTGGAGAAGAAACATAGGTTCGTCCACCACGGGTCAGGATTGTGCCCGGCAACGTCGAGGCTGCCTCCAGCATGGCCGAGGACGGCAAGGACCCGGATCTGGGCTTCCTGAGCTCTCCCAAACCCGGGGGCGCAGATACCAACGAACACCTTGCCGGCAGAATCGGGGTCGGTGCGGGAGAAAAAGTTGTCGGCGGCGTCGAGTCCAGGCGGCGGGATCAGCCGGGTGCGATTCCGCCCATAGAGGGCGGCGGTCTGTTCGACGTAGCGGCGAGTGGTGGCAGTGGCGGCGACGATACGGGGTCGTGCGCCGCCGTCACGGCTGCACAGGTCCTCGATGACAGGCTCGTAGAGGGCGTCGAGGCTGCCAAGGGGGCCGGAGATGAGATGCAGCTCGTCTTGGATGAGCAGCGCCGGGCCGGGCCCGAACCGTCGCCCGTTGCCCAGGCCGAAGAACTGTGACGGTTCTGTCCGCCACGACAGCTGCGCGAACTTGTCAATCGTCCCGACGACGAACGTCGGCGGCTGCTTGTACAGGTCGGTGTCGACTTCGTATACGGGCAGCCCGTGTGGTTTGGCGCCGGCCGCCAGCTGGTTCTCGTCGTTGAAGGGGCAGGTAGGGTCGGGACAGTACGCCATCACCCTGGACTCGGTGCTGTTCGGGGCCAGCGCGGTCTTGTAACCATCGACGTCCTTCGTGCCGGCGCCGGAGCGACGCCCGATCGCCGCGGCGCACCATGGGCAGCGAGTGAGGAGGAACCCGCGTTTGGTGGCGTCCGCCCGCCAATCGCGCAGGGCGATCCGGGCGCCCGACCAGTCGTTGGGGGTGCTGCGCCGACCCAACCAGGCGCCGATCGTGAACTTGCGGGTGTCGCCGAGCTCGGCAGGGTGAGCGGCTCGGATGCGTTCCAGTGCGCAGATGAGGGCGGCGGCCCGTTGCAACTGTTGGGCGGTAAGCAGTCGCAGCGTGTAGCGCATCAGAACGGTCGACCCCTGACGGCTGGCGATGCCAGTACGGACCTGGTGAAGGCGCCGCCAGAGCATCGTGAATGCCGCGACCGCCGAGTACGCCTCGGTCTTGCCGCCCCCGGTGGGCATCCAGATGATGTCAACGATCTCTGCCCGCGGGTCGGCGGGGTCGACGGTGACAGGCAGGGATGCGAGGAGGAACGCGATCTGGAACGCGCGCCAACGTGAGGGCTTCGCGGCTCCCGGTGTGCGGGGACTTGCACCTTCGGCGCCGACAACACGGCCGTTGTCGAAGATGAGCGGACGCGTATCAGCGTCGTAGGCACGGCGCTGGTTGGCCATCGCCTCTGACGTCCAGCGCAGCACCTGGTTCACGTCGGGGTCGGCTTGGGCGAGCCGCCAGCCATCCATCGCGTCGGAGTGGAACTGGGCGCACGCGGCGAGGTGGCGGCGCGAGGTGTCTTGGAGGTGTGCTGGAAGGGAATCGATCTCGGCCTGTCGCCGACCGATCCAGGTCTCGTAGGCGGCAAGTATGGCGTCGACGCCATCGCGGGCGGCCTGGTCCCAGGCGCCGAGGCCGTCCATGTCGACGGTGAGCGGGTTGCTGTCATCGTCGACGGCCTCGGGAACGGGTGAGCGGACAACCTCGACAGGGAAGTGCTCGCCGACGATCGCGGTGCCGTCGGCGTCGGTAATGGCCCGAGCGTTGCAGCCGTGCCCGACGGCCCGGACCGGGTTGCGGTGGTAGAGCAGCTCTAGGGAGCGGTCCTCGCCGTCGAGGATGGTGTGGCTCGGGTAGTCGGCGACGGTGCCACTCGCTGTTCGTGCCGTCAGGCGCGCCTGGAACAGGCACGCGCTGGAAGCGGCTCTCAGGTCTGCACCAGCCGGAGTTTGGTTGACGAGGTACACGGTGACAATCGTCCCGGTCTGGTGCGCCCGATAGACGGCGCCGACCCGCAGGTTCAGCGTGCCGTCGGTCAGGTCACTTGTGACGGTATCGGGACTGTCAGCTGGAAGCGACGTGGCGAGACGCACCGGCTGGCGTCGCCAGAAACTGCCCACGGTCCCGGCGACGCCGATCTCGAGCGGTTCGTAACGTCCGCCTTCGACCTCGACGTCTATCAGGGTCTCGGTACCGGGGACGAGCAGGAACGAGATAGCCATGCTTCGGGGTCGGTACGGCGGTGCGTCGGGTTCGGCGGCGTCGTCGGCGTCAGCGTGCCCGGTCGCAGCATCGTCTTCGGCTTGGAT
>PLTL01000278.1 GCA_003164475.1 Candidatus Dormiibacterota bacterium
TCCGTGATGGGGGACGGTGATGGAGCCATCACCGGGGGCCACGGTACTCGTCGCACAGGGCCCGTGGGGTCGCATCGGCTCAACAGCATCCCATGACGAGTGAGAGCAGGACGCAGAGGCAGGGAGAGGAGAGTCCATGAGCAGGGCGCACACCTGGTGGCTGGCGATCGTCCCGATTGTATTGATGGGCGGCTTCCCGCCACTTGCCTCGACCGGCGCGGGAGCCGCGAGCCTTCCGAGTCCCCAGACATCCGACCCTCTCGCCGCCACTGCCCCAGCCGCTCCGGAAGTCACGCCGCACAAGTTCCTCTCTCCCTCGGCTGATCTCCTGGTCAATCGGACCGGCGACGCGGATGGCTACCACATCTCGGTCGCAGATGCCCAGAGCCCCTCCGTCTGGCTGCCGCTCGCGACCCTGGATCCGCCGCTCGGAACCGATTTCTCCTGGATCGGCCAGCAGTGCGTGACCGGGGACGGCGCATACGTTGTCGCCGCGGTCGCCCCGAGCGTGGCCGCCACAGAGCCGGCGGATCGAGCCGAGGGAGGCTTCGCCTACAGCGTCTCAGTGTCCACCGGGGCGGTCATTCCGCTCCTCTCCAACGTGACCATGGCATCGTTCTCGCCAGCGTGCGGCGTCGGGGACACCGTGGCCCTGACCCGCTATCTGACCGAGGACGACTCGCCCACCCAGGTCTTCCTGGTGAACGCGGCGACCGGAGTGGGGACGGCCAGCTTCAATGACAGCGCCGAACTGACATCGGCGGTGCCGCTGAGCTCCGATACGGCGCTCGCCGTGAGCGGCCGCCAGTTGGTGTCCCTGGCCCATGGTTCGGCGGCGGCGACCGCGACCCTGGACGAGGACGGCTACGACATCGTTCCCGACGGCGCCGGCGGCGCCGACCTGTTGACCGCGAGTCTCGCCACCCCGACCACCGCGGAGGTCTGGCACTGGCAGCCCGGAAGCGAACCAAGCCTCATCGGTCGGGGCGCGGTCGACGCCACGACGGTCTCCAGGGGCAGGGGTGGAGCGGTGGCGGTGATGGGCGGCCAGGCGGTGTCCAGCAGCAGCGGCGCGTCCGCTGAGGGCAGTAGCGGCGGCAGCGCCGTACACTGGCTGGCGCGACCCACCGGTGGCGGGGTCACGGGCATCTCGCTGGATCTCGACGCCGAGCTGATGACGCAGGGAGCTGCCACCACGCCCAGCTTCTTCGTTCAAGGAGAGCAGGGGGGTGAACGCGCGGTCACCATCCCGGTGGCGGGAAGCACGGCCCCCACGCCCATAGCGCCCCCCGCCCCGGCCTCGAGCCCAGTCTCCCCGGGACCCGCGAAGACGGCTGGGGACGCCGCGGCGGTCACCAAGGCCGTGGCGGCGGGATCCGGCCAGTCCGCGGGAGTGACCCTCACCGCAGCCGCCGCGAACCAGACCACCCCACTCTGTGCGGTGCCCCGGCTCGCCAGCAACCGGCAGGTTATGCAGCTGAGCGATGCCCAGATCGACTGGGCCATCCAGGAGGCTACCCAGGACGCGCTCACACAGGCCCGGGATGGAGATCCGACCTGGGGGCTGCAGCCCTACACGCCCGACACCGACTTCCCGCCCTCGGTAACCGTTCCGCGGGAGGTGATGAGTGGCGTTGCGATGGCCGAGAGTGCCTGGATGCAGGCCAGCTTCCACGCCCCCGCCGGTCTGCCGGCCGACCCGCTCATCGCCGACTACTACGGGGAGAGCTCTGACGGCACCAGCTGGGACTACGACAACGCCGACTGCGGCTACGGGCTGACCCAGCAGACCGACGGGATGGAGGTCGGCGACACCCAGTTCTCGACCAACGCGCAGCTCGCCGTGGCTCTCGACTATGCCGAGAACGCGGCTGCCGGCACCTCGACCATGGCCAGCAAGTGGACCCAGCTCGAGCAGCTCGGGATCATCGCCAACGACGGCGATCCCAGCATGCTGGAGAACTGGTACTTCGCGATCTGGGCATACAACACGGGAATCCACGCCAACGACGGGAGTGGCAACTCGGGGCTGGGATGGTCCAACAACCCGATGAACCCGGCCTCCCCACGCGGGGATCCGACGGAGGGCGTACCGTCACACGATTTCCTCTCCAACTCTGACTACTATAACTTCGACTTCAGTCACCCTAGCGACTGGCCCTACCAGGAGCAGGTGATCGGCTACTTCGCATACGGCAACGAGCCCTTCGCCGCATCGACGCAGTATCCGATCCTTCCCCCCGATGACCAGTTCTGCACGACGGCCGACAACTGCAACCCCAGCAACCCTTCGTCTCCGTGCGAGCTCTCCAATGACCACTGCTGGTGGAGCGTCTCGGGCCCGGCGGACACTCTGGCCAACACCTGGGTCACCGATTGCTCGACATCCTGCACGGCAGGATACTGGTACATCTCACCCGGCGCTTCCGAGCCCCCAGCGGCCACGGATCCGTTCCCCCCGGCCTGCGTCCTCCCGTCGAGCTCGGGGCCGAACCCCGCGCAGAGTGTCATCGTCGACTCCCAGACGTCGGACATCAACATGGTGGGTTGCCCCAATCCGCCATCGGGCTGGACCAATGACGGTACCTACAGCACGACTTTCGGTGACATGGCGGTGATCGATTACCACCAGCTCGGCGCGGGGTTCGGAGGCCACATGTACTTCACCCACGCCGAGGATCCGGGCACCTGGGGGGTGACCGGCACCTGGACCCCGACCTTATCGACGGCCGGCCAGTACGACGTCTGGGTCTTCATCCCCAGTGAGGGGGCCACCGTCACGAGCATCCCCTACCAGGTCACCGACGGGGATGGACATACATGGAGTTCGGTGCCGGTGGATCAGGACGCGTACAGCAACCAGTGGGTGGAGATCGGAAGCTTCCCGCTCTACTCCGGTGCAACCGTCAGTCTGAGCAACACCATCGGAGCGAGCGTACCGGGCGACATCGCCTACAGCGCCGTGGCCTTTGACCTGACATCCACCAGTCTGAGCCAGCCGATCATCGGCGGCCCGGTGGCGTCCACCGAAGTCCTGGGCGAGACCAACTGCGCCTGCGCGAACTCCGACCTCGGTCAGTCCACAGGTGGTGATCCGGTGGACACCGCCTTCGGCAACTTCACCGAGACGAGCACGGACCTGACCATCCCCGGGCGTGGGATCCCGCTTGAGTTCTCGCGGACCTACAACTCACTGGCGGCGTCCAGTCAGGCAGTGACATCCACGCCCGGCCCGCTGGGCTACGGGTGGACCCACACTTACAACGTCTACCTCGCCGNNATGTCACTCAGCCAGAACACTGCAACAGGGGCGGTGACGGTGACCCAGGAGGGAGGAGCTCAGGTCGTCTTCGACCCCAGCGCCTCCGGCTACACGCCGGCGGCTCCCCGGGTGATCGCGAGCCTGACCGCCAACGGCAACGGGACCTGGACGTTCGCCAGGCTGACGGGGGACGCCTACACGTTCTCGGCCGCGGGCCAGCTGCTGAGTGAAACGGATCGCAACGGCTACACCACCAGCCTCACCTACAACGGGAGTGGCCAGCTGATCAAGGTCACCGATCCCGCGGGGCGGGCGCTCACGATCGGGTGGACGGGAAGCAACTTCACCAGCGTCACCGACCCCAATGTCAACCCCGCCCGAGTCGTTACTCTGGAATACAAAGACGGGAACGACAACCTCACAGATGTCATCGATGTCAACGAGGGCCACACCCACTATACGTATAACTCCAGCCATGAGCTGACCAACATGTACGACCCGAACTGCTATGCCGCGGGGACCGCGTGCAATGGAGGAAACGGGGTCGTGAACACTTACAGCGCAGGACAGGTCTCCGCACAGCAGGACCAGCTAGGACGGACTACCCACTTCGTCTACGCAGGTGACCCGGGCTCGGCTTCCGGCGGTACCACCAGGAT